>CALVMT010000001.1 GCA_944347775.1 uncultured Clostridia bacterium
CTTCTACCGCATTAGGGGCATCATACATTGGCAAGCCCAAACTTCTCTTTACCTCCGCTATATAAGCAGTATGTACCTTGAAGCCATATTTCGCTTCTATGTATTCCTTTATCATTTTGTAGGTAACTCGCTCTTTCGGCTTGTACGCCTCGGCTCTTTTAGAGATATTATCAAGCGGTACTTTGCCCTCTCCCTCGCCAAACTCCACTTTTACGCTGATTGTGCTGTCAGGTTTTTTGTGGGAAAGCAGTACTACCGTCTCAACGTGCATAGTCTGTGGGAACAAATCGACAGGCTGCACAGCTTTTATCTCATAGCCTTGATGGATAAACTGTTTTATATCCCTAGCTAAAGTTGACGGATCACAAGAAATATACAAGATTTTTTTTGGTTCATTCGCTATTATTGTCTGTATCGTCTTACGGTCTGCTCCTTTTCGCGGCGGATCAAGAATAACAATATCTATTTTGCCTTTTTTTATCCCTAATTGTAAAAAACCTTCCCCGGCATCAGCACATAAAAACCTTGCATTATACAGCTTATTTATATATGCATTTTTTTGTGCATCGATAACAGCAGCTTTAACCACTTCTATTCCGTATGCCATAGCCCCACGCTTTGCTGCTTGCAAAGTAATTGTTCCTGCTCCGCAATACAGATCAATCACATGCATTTGCGGCTTTATTCCCGCCATATCCAGTGCTCTTGTATATAAAAGCTCTGCCGCATTGTGATTTACCTGTAGAAAAGTCTGCATTGAAATATCAAATAATAATCCATTTAATTCCTCACGCACTCTACTTTGCCCATAAATTGTTTTTAGTTTATCAATCAAGTTATCCGCACGTTTTTTAGAATTAATTCCAAGACAAATTCCGCTTAACCCTTCTACTTTATTGTTCAACAACTTAATGAGTAAATCTGCTTGCGGCAACTGTTCTCCGTTAATTTCCACCATAGCTATACATTTGTTCATTGACGTGCTGCGTACGCTAAAACGGCGAACCAATCCCTCATGACGATAAGGATTATATGCCGAAACTTTACTTTTCTCCAACCAGCAGGAGAAGGCATTCAATGCACTATTCATTTGATTACTAATCAGTCCACATCTTTCAATTGCTATCAATTTTCCCGTATTTCTTTCTAAATAGCCTACCTGTGCGCAATCTTTATTTTTTCTCACGGGAAAGGATGCTTTATTACGATATGCCCATTGCGGTGAAACACTTAAAACAGGAGGAATTTCCAATTCTACTCCACATATACGTGTAAAACAATCCCGTATACGCTTACGCTTTAGCGTCAATTGAGATGCATATTCAAGATGCATGCAATCACAGCCTCCGCATATACCAAAATAAAGGCATTGCACTGCACAACGCTGATCGCTTTGCACCAACCGTTCTTGTATAATTCCTTCAAATATTCCTTTTCTCTTAGATATAATCCTTATCTTCGCTTTTTCGCCCGGAAGAAAATCAGGAACAAAAACAATTTCGCCATTCCTTTTGGCAATTCCTTTCCCGTCTATCGTAAGATCAATACATTCGATTTCAGTACAACATCCAACTTCCAACATTGTTTTCTCCTTTTCCATGTTGTTATTATATCACAGAAAAATAAAACACGAGTCTGTTGGTTGGTTTTCTTTTTATCTGAAGGTTGAGCAAAAATTTTCTCAATGTTATAATTAAAACTGCCTTAGAGGGAGGAATACTCTTATGGAAATTTATATTTTAATTTGTATTTGTATCTTTTTAGTAATTAATACTTTATTTTTGTTATTTATATTTTTCAAAAAAAATTCCGAATCTTCTGCTTTATTAAAAGAGGACTTTCGTACTATACATCAGGAACAACAAACCGGGCAAGCTGAAATCCGCCGAGAAATCAACGAACAGCTCAACCATGTCGGCAATCTTTCTTTGCAAACAATTTCCAAAATTTCAGAGAATACAATGGCTAATCTGGAAAGCATGCGTTCTACATTAGACCGGCGTCTGGAAAGTATGCGTTTGGAAAATCAGACTGCAATGGAACAAATTCGCAAATCCGTCGACGAACAATTAGCTTCCACCCTTTCTACTGGCCTTGATCAGTCTTTTAAATCTGTTAGTGCGCAGTTAGAACAAGTCTCGAAAAGTATTGGGGAAATGCAAAGTGTGGCCTTTGATATTCAAGGTCTGCGTAATATTCTTTCTAATGTAAAAAATCGGGGAGTTTGGGGCGAAATTCAATTAGGTTCGATCATTGAAGATATTTTTGCTCCTTCACAATATGAAGCGCAGTTTGCCATTACTAGCGGAACAGACAGAGTTGACTACGCTATAAAACTACCTGGCCAAGGAAAAAATGAAGTCTACTTACCAATCGATTCAAAATTCCCCATGGATCGATATTCAACTTATCTATCTGCCGAAAAACAGGGAATCCCTGCATTAACAACAACAGCAAAAAATGCATTGCTACGAGCTGTACGTGAACAAGCTAAAAGTATCCGGAAAAAATATATTTCTCCGCCCTATACAACTGATTTTGCTATTCTTTTTGTTCCCTCAGAAGGAATATATGCCATGCTTGCATCAGAGGATTTCGCTTACGTTCTGCAACAGGAATATAAAATTTTGTTAGCAGGGCCTTCCACCCTTGCTGCTATGCTTAACAGTTTGCAAATGGGTTTTAAGACACTTGCTCTTCAACAAAAATCAGCAGATGCTATGCAATTACTTCGGGCAATAAAAAAATCTATGCAAAATTTTGACCAAAATATCCAATCCACACAAAAAAGTCTATCCGCAGCACTAAATCATTTACAGAGAACTTCTGGAAATATACACGGAATACAACAACGCTTACAAAACTTGGAAGAAATGGATCCCAGTGAAGCAGAACAACTGCCGGACAAATTTTATCCAGCTTCAGATACCCAAATCTCTGAAATGGATAATCACTAGAAGAATAAATACTTTCTGTATTGAAAATATAGAAAAAGATGTCAATATTTAATTGACATCTTTTTCTTCTTGCTGTGTTAGGCAATACATCTCATCTATTAAAGCCATATGCAGAGTCCCCAGCCCTCCAAATTTGCCTATTCTTTGTGCCGCTCTAGTTGCACAAGTTTTCCAACTTACAGCAGCTATATGCGCAGCCGTCAATGGATCTGTTACCACAGCCAAAGCTCCGCAAAGCACAGATAACATACATCCAGCTCCTGTAATTTTCTGCATAAACGCTTGCCCTCCGGATACAACAATTTCATCTGTTCCATTGGTAATAAAATCTTCTTTGCCACTCAATAAAACAACGCACTTCATTTCTTTAGCCAAACGTTTTGCTAGTTTGTGTCCTTCTTGCAACAAATCTGTTGGGCTATCTACTCCCCAATTGTCATGTGCAGTATGCGATAGGGTTTGTATTTCCTGTAAATTTGCTCTTAAAATATCAGGTCGAATTTCGGTGAGCAGTTTGCCAATTTGATTTTTTCGGTATAAACTGGCTCCTATACCAACTGGGTCGACCACTAACGGATGTTTTAAGCGATTTGCTTCTTTACCCGCATTCATACATGCAATCATTTTTTCATCATCCGGCGTTCCCAAATTAAGCACTGTAGCCGCACATGCAGCTGTAATTTCTGCCGCTTCCTGTGGTGCCTGCGCCATAATCGGTCTAGCTCCTACTGCCAACAAAAGATTTGCACAATCGTTTGCCGTCACAATATTACTAATTGTATGAATCATTAAGTTTTGTTGCCGAACTTTATGCCACAACTGCATAATTTGCTTCATTGCCTACTCCTTTGCAGTGCCTGCAACACTTTTGCTTTTTGTAAAATGACAAGAAATAGCCATGCTAATGCACTTCCTGCTGCCGTAGAAATTAAAAATGGAACAATATATGCATAAAATGCAACTTCTCCTGCACTTTTACCTAAAAATAAAATTGCAATAGGCCATGCACATAAACCACCTAAAATGCTTGTCCCAACAACCTCTCCCAAAGCAGCCAAAGATATTTTTTTCCATTTTTGGTAAATTAAACCGCTTAACAGAACACCAATCATACTTCCTGGAAATGCCATCAACGTTCCGAGGCCTAACAAGTTTCGAAGCAAACTAGCAACAAATGCAACACCCACACCATATACCGGCCCCAATATCACCGCGCATATTACGTTCACAATATGTTGCACCGGCGCACATTGCGACCCTAATACAGGAACATAAAACATACTGCCCACCACTGCCAACGCGCATAAAATGCTGGCAAAAGCCATTTTTTTCACATTACCCATTTTTTATTTCTCCTTCTCTAGGCGAATTTTTCAGAGCAAAGACTGAGCTTACAGCGTTTTGCCCTGCAATAAACAAAATAACTCCACATAGAAGTCGGTCGAAGCTTAATGGCTTCCTCTCACGCCGGAACACGGCTTCCCCTCGCTGTATATGGCTCAATCTCCGGGCGCTCCCCCGCAAATTGCTGCGAAATACCTTCACTGCCATTTACTGATATTCACTTTTGCGATACCAGAGAAATTCAAGATTAATAACTTTTTCTCATAACATAAACTAATTATTTTTTATCACTTGTTTAGCCAATCCTAACATTTCTTGCGTTGCCTTCGCCTTGTCAGTTTGAGCAAACAATGCGGAAACAACAGCAACCCCGGCTATTCCACTCCCCATTAATTGTAAAATATTATTTTTGCTTATTCCTCCAATTGCCACTACCGGAATACTTACAGCATCGCATATGGCAGATAGTTCCTTTTTTGATAATAAACCAGCATCTTTTTTTGTTAAACTGCCAAATACTGCTCCACAACCCAAATAATCTGCATTGTTCTTTTCTGCCATAATCGCCTCATTTACATTATGTGCACTCGTCCCAATAATTTTCTGAGATCCTAATATAATTCTGGCTTTTTCCAGTTCCATATCAGACTGACCCAAGTGTACACCATCAGCACCAGATTCCAAAACCGCTTTTACATCATCATTAATAATCAATGGCACACCATATCGCCTGCAAATTGGCAATAAATTCTTTGCGTCTCGGACAATCTGCTCATGTTCAACACTTTTTTCTCGCAATTGTACACAAGTAACTCCATTTTGCAATAATATCTCTACTATTTTCTCCAGATTTTCTCCACATTTCATCCAACTGCAATCTGTCACAGCATATAAACATAAGCGGTTAGGCAAAATATTTTTCATCTTTTCCTCCCAATTCCATAAAAAAAGCAGAATACCAAACGCAAGGCATTTCTGCTATCAGCTTATTTTCCCTACGTCGGTACTAACCAGACAGGTTCATTGGGTCGAACAATTTTCCGTTCCTCTCAGCTTTTCACAGCTCCCCATTTTGTTTAACATTACTTGTTATAGCATACCTTATGACAAAAAGCAAGCTATTCTTGCTTTTTTATCTATATTATGTTAGCATATAAATAATTTAAAATTTAACGGGGAGCTTGCGCAGCGGGCTGAGAGGGAAATTTTTATTCCGACCCATAACCTGATTTGGATAATGCCAACGTAGGTCCTTTTTTATATTATATTAATTTTTCCCCTCTATACCTTCCAACAACTAACCGCTGAATTTTTATTTATATAACCATATCTTTCCGGAGGCTTTTATGAAAACGGCATTAACCATTGCTGGTAGCGATTGCAGTGGAGGAGCTGGCATTCAGGCTGATATAAAAACCATGACCGCAAATGGAGTTTATGCCATGAGTGCAATTACTGCCCTTACCGCACAAAATACACTCGGCGTTACTGATATTATGGAGGTTACGCCATATTTTTTAGAAAAACAGCTTGATGCAATCTTTTCTGATATTTTCCCCGATGCTGTAAAAATAGGGATGGTCTCCTCATCTTCACTGATTCAAACCATTGCGCAATGTCTAAAAAAATATCGGCCAAAAAACATTGTTATTGATCCGGTCATGGTTGCAACAAGCGGCGCCAAGCTAATTTCCGATGATGCTATTTCTACATTAAAAAACGATTTATTACCTTTAGCTACCATCGTCACGCCAAATATTCCGGAAGCCGAGGTACTATCGGGCGTTAAAATTGCTTCTCCACAAGATATGAAAGTCGCGGCAATGCGAATCAGTTATTCCTATCAATGTGCCGTGCTTTGTAAAGGTGGGCATTCTATTAATGACGCAAACGATTTGCTATGTAATCATGATTCTTTTCATTGGATTTTAGGTGAACGCATTCATAATCCCAATACTCACGGAACAGGTTGTACTCTTTCAAGTGCTATTGCATCTAATCTTGCTAAAGGATATTCAATGCTTTTTGCAATAGAAAAGGCAAAAAAATACATATCCGGCGCGCTTAGTGCAATGTTAGATTTGGGAAAAGGTTCCGGCCCTATGGACCATGCGTTTGATATTCACAGCGAATTTGAGCATTAAAAATAATTTAATTGAATTCTAGAGTTTACTCGTAGGTTGTATTTTTATTATTAAGATATAAAATTTTTCGTATACAATAAGCTTTTCAGTATATAACGGTAAAATTTATGATCAAAAAAGGAGAATTTAAACTTTAAACTCTCCTTTTTATTTTCATCGCTACTCGTCCTTTTTTTCCTGCTCCTGTACATATTCAGCAAAAATTCTCGCCGCATCTTCTACAAATTTACGACATGGACGATTTTTATAATACTCTGTAGAGCGGATTTCCGGCGTTGCCTCATAAATTCCCTTTTCTAAATGCAAAAGTTCGCGACAAATTATCGTTCCATTCTGCTCACGGAACCTCCTTGCCAGTTCCTGAACAAGAGCATATTGCTCCTTTTTTCGTACATCATTTCCTATTTCGTACGCACCATATTTCATTCCCGCAGCAAAAGCAATACTGGATACCGCTCCGCAGACTTCTCTCATCTTGCCAAGTCCACCGCCAAAAGATGCACCAAACTTCATTGCAGTATCCATATCGAGGCCAATCTCTTCAGCAAAAACAGCAATGACCGCCTGCGCACAATTATAGCCTTCATGAAATAATTCACCTGCTTTTTTTGCATATTCTTCCGGTGTATAGTTCATATTTTTCTCCTCTTATATATTTTTTTATAAAGAAAAGGGGATAAATATCCCCTTTTCTTTACTTTTTCAAAATTCTTATCAGACACCAAGCTTTGCTTTACGCAGCTGCTCTGCTTTCCTAAATTTCGGATTTCCGTCTCTCCCGTTCAACGGCAATAACTTTTCATTAATTGCATCAATAATATCATCCACTTGTGGGAAGAAATATTCGTCATATTCCGAAGCAGGTGTTACCCAATTCTGTGCGCCCAGCACATAAGGAGCTGCATCCAAATAATCAAAACTCAATTGTGCAATATTTGTAGCCATATCATTCAAGATATTTCCTCTTGTGCAAGCTTCGCTAACTAACAAAATGCGTCCCGTCTTTTCTACAGATTTGCAAACAGGCTCATAATTAAACGGTACTACACTTCTTGCATCAATAACTTCTGCTGTAATACCATACTTTTCTTCCAGAATCTTGGCCGCATCCAATGCCTTATATAATGAAGGACCGATAGTAAGAATCGTCACATCATTGCCAGCCTTGCGTAATGCTGGTTCACCAATCGGGACTTCATAATATCCTTCCGGCACTCCTTCTTCATGGAACATCTCTGGCTTATCATAGAAATTCTGGCTTTCAAAGAATACAACAGGGTCTGTTCCTTCAAGTGCAGAATTCATCATCCCTTTCGCATCATAAGGTGTTACCGGATAAACTACTTTAAGGCCCGGAATATGTGCACACAATGCCGTCCACTCTTGAGAATGCTGTGCACCATATTTACAACCAACTGCAACACGCAATACTACAGGCATTTTCAAAATACCGCCAGACATCGCCTGCCATTTAGCCAACTGGTTAAAGATCTCATCACCGCAACGGCCAATAAAGTCACCATACATTAATTCTACAACTGCTCTGCCACCGCATACACCATATCCAACTGCAGTACCAACAATAGCAGCTTCCGAAATCGGAGAGTTAAATAATCTATGACGCGGCACAGAATCAACCATATTTCTGGAAACAGCAAACGCACCTCCCCAGTATGCCACATCTTCGCCATACATAACCAATGAACGGTCTACATAAAACTTATCAAAAATCGCCTCAAAAATACCATCTCTGATGCCATAGCATTTAATCTTAGGCACTTCTTTTCCATTTTTCATATAGAAACGTTCTCTTGTCTTGAGCTGCTTTACTCTTGGATTATCTTCCTTAGCCGTAAGCATGTCATCAACAGGCGCATCGCTCATAGAATCAATATGCTGATTGGAGAACATCAAATCCTCTATAAAATGGGGATTCTTTTTCATATCTGCATAAGGCGTCAGCGTCTTATCAGAAGCAACTTTAAATACTGCAAGGTTTCTTGCAATGACCTGCGCTTCTAGATCCTTAATTTCCTTTTCGGTGCATATTCCGGCCTCAATTAACTTTGCCGCAAACGCAGGAATAGCATCCTGGTCTTTCCAAGCTTGAATTTCTTCTTCTGTCCGATATGCATTAACATCGGAAGGAGAATGTCCGCCAAAACGATATGTAACCACATCCAGCATAACTGGACCATCTTCCAATGCCTGCGGAATTTTTCTCTCATAAGCGTCAATAACAGCCAACACATTAAACCCATCTATACGTTCAACATGCAACTGTGTCGGTGAAACACCTGCCGCAAAACGGGCAATCATATCATACGCCATCGTTTCACCTCTGGTCTGTCCACCCATTCCATAATGGTTTGTTGCAAAATTGAAAATGATAGGAAGTCCGCCTTTATTATAACCCTCTTCCCAGAGATACTTATACTGATCCATTGCAGCAAAGTTAATTCCTTCCCAAACAGGGCCACATCCCAAAGAACCATCACCTAAATTTGCAATAGCTATACCAGGCTTCTTGTTCACTTTCTTATATAATGCAGCTCCTGCAGCAACACAGGCAGAACCACCGACAATTGCGTTATTCGGATATATACCAAATGGTTGGAAAAATGCATGCATTGATCCGCCAAGTCCGCGCAAGAATCCTGCTTCACGAGCGAAAATTTCCGCCATTGCACTATACAGGAAGAATTTTCTTGCTAAATCTTTTGTATCGGTATATTCAATATGTTCTTTAACGAACTGATAAATATGACCACCCAGGAAGTTTTCCATGATTTTAACCAATTCTTCATCAGAAAGTTTATGAATCGCAGAAAAACCCTTGGCAATAATTTCATTATGACTTCTATGGCTTCCGAAAGTGAAGTCATCAATAGTTAAATGATATGCTTCACCTACAGCTACCGCTTCTTGGCCTGTCGACAAATGTGCCGGTCCTTTATAGCTACACGGAATACCTTCATACTCGCTTTTTGTCTTAATGTCGTTCAACATCAATTCAAAAGTACGAATAGAAAACATATCTTCATAAATACGAAGAAAGTCTTCTTTTGAATATTTTTTTGCTTCCTCTTTAATCGTCTTGTTGTACTGATTGACCGGTATATCCGTAAATTTGATATACCCAGGTGCTCTCATTTCATTTGGATCTACATAAATGGATTTTGGCATATTCGTACCTCTCTAAACAGATTTTGTTTTTTATTACCATATTTGATTTTACTTCATTTGCATCATATCAAAATTCTCAAGATAAGCCACCAATGCCTTTAAGAACTTCGCGGCATCCGCGCCATCCATTGCACCATGATCAAATGTCAATGACAATCCCATCGCAGGATAAGTCGTTCCATCCTTCTTGAGCTTATAGGTAATTGTATCTACGCCCAATATACCTGTCTGCGGAGGATTGATAACTGGCGTAAAACTTTCAATACCAAAAGAGCCCAAATTACTTACCGTAAATGTTGCTTGCCGCGCATTATCCGGAGGAAGTTTTCCTTCTTTTGTTACAGCAATAAGCGCCTTAAGTTCCTTTGAAAGCGTCAACAAGGACATATCTGATGCGCCTATTACAGCAGGAACAAGCAGTCCTTTTTCAGTATCTACTGCTACACCTACATTTGCCTTTTCAAATATACGAAGGGTTTCTCCATTGAGGTGTGCATTGAGCATCGGAAAATCTACTACAACTTTCGCAACAGCATGTACCAACATATCATTTAAGGTAATTCCTGCAAATTCCTCACTATTCTTAAATCTCTTGCGCAAATCCATAATTACTGTTGCATCAAAGCTTGTATTAAGCGTTAACTGAGGAATATTCTGCAATGAAGCTCCCATACTCTTCTTGATATACTTTCTGATGCTATTAAGCGGTTTATCTTCATAGCCTATACTCGGCATTACCGATTTCTTTTCTTCATCTTTTACAATATTCTGGATTGAAGATGTTTCCGTCTTCTTCGGTGCCTTTGCAGCATAGGCTTCGACATCTCTCCCGATAATTCTTCCTTCCGGACCAGTGGGCGTAATTGCCGAGAAATCATCGACACCCAAACGTTTTGCAAAAGTCTTTGCTCTTGGCGAAACAGGTGTTGTCTCTGCAGCTTTTCCTGTCGCTTCTGCTTTAACTACCGGCTTTTGCTCTTCCTTTACCGTTACAGGCGCCTCGTCAGCTGCCTGCTGCGCAACAGAACCACTACGGACATATTTCGTACCGGGTTTTCCAATAGCGCAAACGGCTTCCAAACAAGGAACTACATCACCATCTTCAAAAAAGATGTCAAGCAGTTCTCCTTCAAATTCAGATTCCTGATCAATAGAGGTTTTGTCTGTCTCATAGGAGAAAAGAACATCTCCTTTTTTTACCATATCACCCACATGCTTATGCCATTCAGTCAATATGCAGTCTTCCACAGTAATCCCAATTTTAGGCATAATAACAATATTTACATCGGGATTAGCCTCAGCCGCAGGTACAACTACTGCAGAAGGCGCCGGTTCTTCTACCACAGGAGCCTTTTCCTGCGCAGCCGGGATTCCCTCAACTTTTTCACCCGGTTCTCCTATCACACAGACAGCTTCTAGGCAGGGAACAACATCTCCTTCTTCATAAAACGTTGCCAGCAAAGTGCCCTCAAACTCGGATTCTTGGTCGATGGAAGTTTTATCCGTCTCATAAGAGAACAAAATATCTCCCTTGGCGACCGTATCCCCTACCTTCTTATGCCAGGCAGTAAGAATACAATCTTCGACTGTTATACCGATTTTAGGCATAATAACAGTATTTGCCATAATACCTCCAAAATTATTAAGAATATACTTCTTATTGATTTCCTCTTTGAACAGGCGAACCTGCCCATATACTTTCATTATAAATTTTATATCTCAGGTACACAAATGTCAATGCAAACAAGAGTTTTATCCTTTTATATTTTACGATCATATCTTATAAAAAACATTAATTTAAATGATTTTCTATACTTTCTTTACTTACTTTATATGTCGTGTCGGGATATTGACAAATTCTTCCCTTTGCCATAACATTATAATGTAATTTTATATAAAACAGATTTTATTAAAATCTATATATTTTAGCCTAATAATTTTTTACAAAATGATAAGGAGTTTCATATGGATAAACGTTATGATGTCGCGGTATTAGGCGCCGGCCCTGGCGGATACGAAACCGCCATAAGATGTGCGCAATATGGTCTCAAAACAGCATTGATTGAAAAAGACAAACTCGGTGGAACTTGCTTAAATAGGGGATGTATCCCTACAAAAGCATTGCTCCATGGCGCAGAACTTTATCTGCAGGCAAAAGAAGCCTCTAAGTTTGGTGTAAATATAGGATCCGTCTCCTATGATTATGCTAAAATTGCAGCGCACAAGGATAAAGTCGTTAATAAGTTAGTAGGTGGCGTAGCCGCAATGGAAAAGGCTCACGGTGTAGACGTAATCAATGGCTTTGGCAAGTTGGTTGACAAAAATACAATTGATGTCGACGGCAAAAAAATAGAGGCCGATAAGATTATTCTTGCGATGGGTTCTGTCCCGTCAAAGCCTCCTATTCCTGGTTTAGATGGCAAAAATGTTATAACTAGCGATGAAGTTTTGGCCATGACTGAAATTCCCGAAAGCTTCGTTATTATTGGCGGTGGTGTTATTGGCATGGAATTTGCTACATTATTCGCCACTTTAGGTAAAAGTGTTACTGTTGTTGAGATGATGCCCTTTGTTATCCCCGGTCTTGAAGAAGAAATCCGCTCCGCATTAGTTCGTAATCTTAAAAAAATGGGAGTAAACATCATTACCAGTGCTAAAGTAACGTCTATAGAAGGCGGAGATACTGTAAAAGTCAACTATGAACTTGATGGCTCTGCTAAAGTTGCCGAAGGTGCTTGCTGTGTTGTCAGCGTAGGTAGATCTCCCATGACTACAAATTGCGGTTTAGAAGAAGTCGGTATCAAATTCGCTGAGAAAAACGGCAGACCTACACGTTATATTCAGATTGATGACTGCTGCGAAACAAATATTAAAAATATTTATGCCATCGGTGATATTACGCCCAAGATTCAACTGGCTCATGTCGCTTCTGCTCAGGGAATGGTCGCCGCAGCAAATTGCGCGGGAAAAACAGCGACAATGTCCTATCATGTCGTACCCGCTTGCTTATATACTTCTCCGGAAATTGCCTATGTTGGACTAACAGAGCAAAAAGCAAAAGAAGCCGGTTACGAGGTCATTACTGGTTCGTTTAATGTTGCAAATAACGGAAAAGCTATGGTTATGGGCGAAAATAGCGGATTGGTAAAACTTATTGCCCAGAAAACAACAGGAAAATTGTTAGGGGCCCAAATCTATGCGCCTAGAGCAACAGATATGATTGGTGAAGTTGCTGTTGTCATGAGAAATGGCGGAACAGTTGATGATATTTCCGATACCATTCATCCTCATCCGACTGTTTCCGAAACAATTATGGAGGCTGCTCATGATGTCCATGGTCTTTCTTGTAATGCTATGCCTAAAAAGAAATAATTCTTTTATTCTTAATAGGCCATAAATTAAAAAGCAGCGCGCCGATAGGCAACGCTGCTTTTTAATTTATGGCTATGTGTTCTGACAAGAGATCTACTAATGTTTGATATATTGATTTTTATAATATTCAAATATAATTGTATATTTTTTCTTTTATTTTTTTCCTTGTTTAAATAGAGATCTCTCCTCAATTTAGCCAAAAATCACGTTTACTCCGCTATATTAAAAATAAATAATCTTTCTTTTTTATGAAATTTATTCCAAATTATTATGATATCGTTTTACATCTTCGAGTGTTTGACCGGTTTTTTGGCGAATACATGTGCTAATATAATCGTTTAGCATAAATGCCACCTCATAAAATGCATACGGCCGTTTTTCAAAAATTACATCATCATCAATACCTTCTTCACCCGACAATCTTCTAGGGATCACAAGATTAATATCCGCCATTTCTCCCATTGTTGAATTGGCATCCCCTGAAATCAGCGCAACCGTTGCGCCATGAAATTTTGCTTGCTGACAAATAATTGAAATTGTCTTTGTATTGCCGGAACCCGAAACAATAATTAATAAATTGCCAGGTTGTATTGCTGGGGTTCCATTATCTCCTACACAAAAAACCAACTTACCCAACTGCGAACAATTCATTCCTAATATCCGCGCAACATTGCCTGCGCGTCCCCAACCGGATACAAATATTCTATCTGTATTGATAATAGACTCAACTAAAGTATCAATTTGCGTTTGATCTATACTTTTAAATATTTCCACTACCTCTTTTGCTTGGATTCTTCTTTTATCTAAGAGTCGCATACTGCTTTCCATAAAAATAAGCTCTCCTGTTTTTTTATTTTTTTATTATAATATTTTTTCTTAATAATTCAAGATTTGCTTTTTTGATATCTTTATCATAATCCTAAAAACTGGATAAAATAAATATATTTTAAAAAATTTTTTGGCAAAACTAAAACAAAAAAATTAACTATATAAAAAAGCCAGAATACATTAGAGAATTCCAGCTTTTTTACTTTAGCTATTCTATTTGCAAATCAGGCTTTCCCCTGTCATTTCTTCAGGTTGCGATAAATTCATTAATTCCAGCAATGTCGGAGCCAAATCCGCCAAAATACCATCCTCTCTCAGTTTTACGTTTCGATAACGTTCGCTGACCAAAATGCACGGAACAACATTTGTTGTATGCGCAGTAAAGGGGGCTCCCGTTTGCGGATCCGTCATCATTTCAGCATTTCCATGATCGGCTGTAATAATCACTTCTCCACCTATTTCCTGAATCGCCTGCACAACTTGGCCTACACAGGTGTCTACCGCTTCTACCGCACGAATCGCTGCTTCCAATACACCTGTATGGCCAACCATGTCAGGATTTGCAAAATTCAGAATCATCAGATCATACTTCTTAGATCTGATTAACTCCGCTGCTTTTTCCGCAACTTCGTAAGCACTCATTTCCGGTTGTAAATCATACGTAGCTACTTTAGGGGAAGGAATCAAAATACGATCTTCTCCAATATTCGGTTTTTCTACACCACCATTAAAAAAGAAAGTAACATGTGCATATTTTTCCGTTTCCGCAATACGAAATTGTTTCAGTCCCTGTTTTGCAACATATTCTCCAAGCGTATTTTTTAAACTCTGAGGCTTAAAAGCAACATGTACATGACTAAATGTAGCATCATATTGTGTCATTGTGACATAGTATAATGGAAAATAATCGTGCCCAAAGCCATCAAAATCAGGTTCAGTCAATGCACGAGTAATCTCTCTTGCACGATCCGGCCGAAAGTTGAAAAAAATTACAGAATCTCCGCTCTGAATCTTCCCTACCGGATGTCCATCCTCCCAAATGACAGTGGGTAAAATAAATTCATCGAGTACGCCTTTTGCATAAGACTGCTCAATTGCAGTTACTGGAGAATTACTTTTTTCTCCTTCCGCTTTAACCATTGCATTGTAGGCTTTTTCAACACGTTCCCAACGGTTATCACGGTCCATTGCATAATAGCGCCCGCTTACTGTCGCGACGCGCCCTATTCCAATTTTTTCTAGGCGCAAGTAAAGATCTTTCATATAGTGCTTTCCACTATCAGGAGGAACATCTCGTCCATCCATAAAGCAATGAATATACACTTTATTTACATCATTTTTCTGAGCCAATTTTACAAGAGCTTCTAAATGATCAATATGACTATGAACTCCTCCATCCGACAACAATCCCAGTAAATGTAAAGCACCGCCAGTTTTCTTTACATTTTCAACAGCCCCGCAAAAAGCATCATTTTCATAGAAATTGCCATCATGAATTGATTTTGTAATCCGCGTCAACTCTTGATAAACGATACGTCCTGCACCAATATTTAAATGCCCTACCTCGGAATTGCCCATTTGTCCATCCGGCAATCCAACAGACATACCTGAAGCACCAATATATGTAAAAGGATATTTCTCTTCCAATGCATCAATATTCGGCGTTTTTGCTAAAGCAACTGCATTACCTTTTTTTTCTTTCCTCTCCCCAAATCCATCCAGGATCATGAGAGCCGTAAATTTTTTCATTGTTGTATTCAACTCCCAATCAATATTTTACAACTTTAGAGAAATCTTCTGCTTTTAAACTTGCTCCGCCGATCAGGCCACCATCAATTTCACTTTGAGCCATTAACTCTGCTGCATTTTTAGGATTCATACTTCCGCCATATTGAATTCTCACCTTTTGAGCAACAACATGACCATAAACACTCGCAACTGCATTTCTGATAACGCCAATTGTTTCATTCGCCTCCTGAGCAGTTGCTGTCTTTCCCGTACCAATTGCCCAAATCGGCTCGTAGGCAATAACGAGATTTTCGATTTGATCTGCGCAAATATCTTTCAATGCAAGCTTTGTCTGCATTGCTACCAATTCATTCGTGATGCCATTTTCTCTTTCTTCTAAACTTTCTCCAACGCAAATAATCGGTTTAAGACCTGCAGCCAGCGCTGCCTTTGCTCTTTTATTGACAGTTGAATCAGTTTCACCGAAATATTGCCGGCGTTCACTATGCCCAATAATTACATACTCTACACCCATTGCCAGCAGCATATCTGCAGAAATCTCCCCTGTAAATGCTCCGCTTTTTTCAAAATGCACATTCTGTGCGCCCAACTTAATATTTGTTCCGACAATTATTTTTTTTACTGCATCCAGGCAAACAAAAGGAGGGCACACTACAACTTCTGCTTTTGCATCAGCTACTAATGGCACTAATGCACTTACCAGTTCCGCCGCCTCTGCAGGCGTTTTGTTCATTTTCCAATTTCCTGCAATAATTGGTCTTCTCATGATACCTCCAAAAATCTATAAAATCACAATTCAGTCTTTATCATCTAAAGCCGCAATACCCGGAAGAATCTTTCCCTCCAAAAATTCCAAAGAGGCGCCTCCGCCGGTAGAAATATGCGTCATTTTATCGCCATAACCCAAACTCTTTACTGCTGCAGCAGAATCTCCGCCGCCAATAATAGTAATTGCATCTTTGACATTCGCCATGGCTTCTGCTACAGCTCTTGTTCCTCCTGCAAAAGCACTCATTTCTGCTACTCCCATTGGCCCATTCCAAATAATCGTTTTTGCTTTATTAATTTCTTCTGCAAAAATCATTCTAGTTGATGCACCAATATCAAGTGCCATATATCCTTCCGGAATATTTTCTACTGGTACCATAACTGTTTTTGCTTCATTATCAAACTTATCTGCTGCCACAACATCAATAGGCAATAATATTTTTATTCCCAATGTCTTAGCTTTTTTTAATAATTCCTTTGCCGTTTCAATACTATCCTGGTCAACAAGAGATCCTTTCATATCAATATTTTGTGCAGCTAAGAATGTATTCGCCATTCCACCGCCAATAATCAGACAGTCTACTTTGTTAAACAGATTTTCAATAACTCCAATTTTATCAGCAATTTTAGCTCCTCCTAAAATGGCTACAAAAGGCCTTTGTGGATTTTCTACAGCGTTTCCCAGGAATTTTAATTCTTTTTCAATTAAAAAGCCCGCCACAGCCGGCAAATATTGTGCTACTGCCGCTGTAGACGCATGCGCTCTATGTACGGCACCAAACGCATCATCAACATAAATATCACCGTAACTTGCCAGTTTTTTTGCAAATTCTGGATCATTTTTTGTTTCTTCCTTATGGAAACGGAGGTTTTCCAATAACACAACTTCCCCATTTTTCATATTTGCGACTGCTTCATCAGCGCTTTTTCCAATTACATCTGTCGCAAATGTTACTTTATTAGGCAATAATCCCTGTAAGCGGCGAGCGACTGGAGCTAATGAAAATTCAGGTTTAAATTCACCCTTGGGTCTTCCTAAGTGCGAACAAAGAACCACTTTAGCATTCTGGTTCAATAAATATTGAATTGTCGGCAATGCTGCCTGAATGCGTGTTTCATCTGTGATCTCGCCATCTTTCAGCGGAACATTAAAATCCACACGAACAAGAACTCTTTTCCCTGCGACATCGATATCCTTAATTGTTTTTTTATTCATACTTTTATACTCCTTTTGTATAAAATTAGGATTGCCAAATATTAAAATATTTTATTATATAGATATCTATCCCAACCTCTATTTTAAATAGAAAGCGTTTCTGCGTCAATAATATTTTCCATTTCAACGCAAAGCAGGATAGTCTAATTGCCGCAATGCTTCATATACACCAACTGCCACTGCGTTTGATAAATTTAAAGATCTCAATTCATCACGCATAGGTATACGTACAGCTTCATCCGGCCTGCCATATATAAGGTACTCTGGTAATCCTGCACTTTCCTTACCAAAAACCAGATAGTCTTCATCCTGATAGGAAACATCTGAATGTTTTTTGGAGGCTTTTGTAGAAAAAAACCAAAAACGTCCTTTTTTATTATTTTTCTCAAAAAAATCATCTAAATTCGGATAAACAGAGAGTTCTAATTTATTCCAATAATCTAAACCAGCCCGAACTACATGTTTTTCATCAATAGAAAATCCCAACGGTTCTACAAGATGTAACCTTGCCCCAACAACCGCACATGTACGCGAAATATTGCCCGTATTTCCTGGAATTTCCGGCTCAACAAGCACAATATTCAGCATGATATCATCCAACCTTCCACTACAAATTTTAAGAAAATCAAAGCGCCGACATGCTCTGGCGCTTCTGCTTCTATTTTAAGTTACAACTTGGCACTAAATTCCCGAATACGCTGCATCGCTTCTTTTAAATTATCCATTGATGTTGCATAAGAACAACGAATAAACCCTTCTCCGCTTGTTCCAAATGCAGTTCCGGGAACACAAGCAACATGCTGTTCCAAAATTAGACGTCGACAGAAATCTTCTGATGATAACCCGGTTTTCGATATATTGGGAAATGCATAAAAAGCACCTTTCGGCTCAAAACATGAAAATCCCATGTCGCGAAAACTTTCTATTACAAATACTCTGCGTCGATTATAATTTCGTACCATTTCCCGTACTTGATAATAATCTTTGCTCATTTCTGTACGCAGAGCCTCTTCCCCTGCTTTTTGGCTCATAATCGGCGCACACAACATTGTATATTGATGGATTTTAAGCATGGCATCAATTATAGGCTTCGGTCCCGCCGCATATCCAAGGCGCCATCCAGTCATTGCAAATGCTTTAGAAAAACCATTAATCAGTAGAGTGCGATCTTCAAAACCTTCCGCAAACGAAACATGTTTTCTTCCATAAGTTAATTCTGCGTAAATCTCGTCAGCAATAACAAACAGATTATGTTTTAAAGCCAAATCCTGTATCGCTATAATATCTTCTGCCGAAAGAACCGCCCCGGTCGGGTTATTCGGATAAGGAATAACTAAAATTTTACTTTTTGGAGTAATTGCCTGTTCAATATTTTCCGGTTTAATGACAAAATCATCTTTTTCTTCTGTTATTATTGGAATACTAATGCCATGGGCAAAGCGTACTCCTGGTTCATACGAAACATATGAGGGAGCTGGAATTAAGACTTCGTCTCCCGGGTTCAGCAATGCGCGGAAAGCCAAATCCAACGCTTCACTCGCCCCTACAGTCACCAACATCTGTTCCGGCTTATAATGCACATTAAAGCGCTCAGATAAATACTTCTCTATCAATTTACGCAGCTGAGGCGTTCCACTGTTTGAAGTATAGTGAGTCTCCCCTCGTTCAATTGAATTAATTGCTGCTTGACATACATTCCAAGGTGTTACAAAATCCGGTTCTCCGACACTCATTGAAATCACATTTTTCATATCACTGGCAATATCAAAAAATTTTCGGATTCCAGACGGCGGAACATTGCGAACAGAATTAGCTATCAGATCCTGTGTATTCACGGCGACACCACCAATCTATTTTGTTTTTCTCCTTGATCGAAAACCACGCCGTTTTCTTTATATTTCCGCATAATAAAAAGCGTTTCCGTACTTCTTACACCTTCCAAAACAGAGAGCTTTTCCCAAACAAATTTAGAAATTTCTTTCATTGTCTTTGCCTCTACACGTATAGAAAGATCATATCGTCCCGACATTAAATATAATGCCTTTACTTCGGAGAAACGATAAATCCGTCTGGCAATTTCTTCATACCCAAAATCCAGTTTGGGTTCCACTTTAATTTCAATCATTGCCTCTGCCGGTGCATCCTCTCCCATCGCCTCGGAATTAAGTATTGCACTGTATTTCATAATAATTCCCTGTTGATGCAATTCATCAATTGCTGTAGCTATCTGCTGCTCGGTAACTCCAAGCATTGCTGCAATAGTATGATTGTTGATTGTGGCATCATCGCAGAGAATATTCAATATTTCACGCTTAATATCCATATCGTTCTCCTCTAAAGATATAATAAATATTAGTATAAGTATATATCATTCCTTTTTGGAAAGCAAACAAAAGCGGCATATATCAATTTTTTGCCGCCTTTAAAAAAATTATTTTATTTGCCGAAACCTTTGATACGACTCAGGATCTACCTTTTCCAGCATAGCTTCTAACTCCGCATCTGAAAACATTGTATTTCTTCCTTCTGCATAGCTGCTATCCATAATTTGACGCATTTTTTCTACCATCTCGCTGCGCTTATCAACACACATCTCCTGCGGCAAATTAAAATGCGTATTTATCCAGTATGCAATACTGGCGGCACCGGAATGTTCGCCCAGCATAACGCCTACCGGACGATTTAAAATCTTTTTGGTATCAAAAATATTATAAATTTCTTCATCTTTCAAAATACCATCCGCATGAATTCCTGCACGTGTAGAGTTAAATGCGGAGCCAACAAACGGCGTCTTGGGATCAATTACATAGCCTATTTCCTTTTGGAAATAATCGGCAATTTCAGTAATAATCTCCATGCACATTCCTCCGTCATTACCAACCAACTGGGCATATTCCATAACCATCGCTTCCAAAGGACAATTCCCCGTGCGTTCTCCAATTCCCAATAAAGTACAGTTAACTCCGGAAGCACCGTATAACCATGCCGTTGCCGCATTAACAACCACTTTGTGAAAGTCATTATGTCCATGCCACTCCAATAATTGAGACGGTACACCTGCATAAAAACGCAAACCATATACAATACCGGCAACACTTCTGGGTAAAGCCGCACCAGGATAAGGGACTCCATACCCCATTGTATCACACATCCGAATCTTTATAGGTACACCCGTCTCCTGCATAATCCGCATAAGTTCAGTTACAAACGGGACAACAAATCCATAAAAATCAGCTCTCGTAATGTCCTCTAAATGGCATCTCGGACGAATTCCATATGATATTGCATCTTTGACAATACCCAAATATTTGTCCATGGCCTGTTGACGAGTCAATCCCATTTTATTAAAAATATGATAGTCGGAACAAGATACCAAAATTCCGGTTTCCTGAATACCAATTTTCTTTACTAATTCAAAATCGTTTTTACTTGCCCTGATCCATGTTGTAATTTCCGGAAAATCGTAATCCATTTCCATACATTTTTCTAAGGCTTTACGATCCTTTTCAGTGTAAACAAAAAATTCACTCTGTCGAATAATTCCGTTTTTACCGCCCAATTTGTGCATTAATTTATAAAGATGCAGAATTTGTTCTACCGTAAAAGGCTCCATTGCCTGCTGCCCATCCCGAAATGTTGTATCAGTAATCCAAATATGATCCGGAAAATACATTGGCACTAATCTATGGTTAAAACGTGTTTTTGGAACCTGATCATATGGGAAACTGTCGCGGAACAATACGGGTTCTTCTACATCTTGTAAATTATAATAATAATCATGTTCCTGTAAAAGATTTGTTCTTCTATACTGTTTTTCTACCTTCATTTTTTATCCTCAATTCAATTCACTAAGAAAATCTTTAATTCTGCCAATCCCTTTCTTGATGTTTTCTTCAGATATTGCATAAGAGAGCCGTATGTACCCCTCAGCGCCAAAAGCAGAACCGGGTACTACCGCAACCAGCTTCTCTTTAAGCAACAACTCTGCAAATTGTACAGAATTTTCAATTTTTATTCCATGATAGTTTTTCCCTATCGCATATTTAATATTCGGAAATACATAGAATGCCCCTTCCGGCATTGCGCAAGTCACTCCAGGAATTTCATTTAACAACTCATAGATCAATTTTGCTCTTTTTGCAAAAGTAGTGACCATTTGTTTCATATCATTTTTAGGGCCCTGAAGCGCCGCCAGCGCAGCATATTGAGAAATCGAACTAGGATTAGAAGAACCATGGCTTTGGTAATTCGTCATCACTTTTGCCAATTCCGGCTTAGACAGTGTATAGCCCATTCTCCATCCGGTCATTGCAAAAGATTTGCTCATTCCATTAATAATAACCGTTCTGTCTTTTGCATCATCAGAAACGCTTGCAATAGAAGTCATCTTACCTTGATAACACAAAACGTCATATATTTCATCCGAAACAATGACCAGATCATATTTCCTCGCTAGTTGTGCAATCTCTTCCAATGTTTTTCTTGTATAAACATTTCCACAAGGATTCGAAGGATTATTTACAATAATCGCCCTTGTTTTTGAGGTAATCGCGGCTTCTATACTACAAATATCGGGTTGAAATGCATTCTCCTCTTTGGCATCGACAATCACGGGAACTCCGGATGCCATTTTCACCAGTTCCGGATATGTAACCCAATACGGCGATATGATAATGACCTCATCACCGGGATCTAAAATCGCCTGAAATGTATTATAAAGAGAATGCTTTGCACCGTTAGATACAACAACATTCTCTGCTTTATAATCCAAGCCGTAAGTTTCACGATAATACGTTGCAATCGCCTTACGCAATTCCATAATTCCAGGAACAGGAGTATATTTTGTATATCCTTGGTCAATTGCCGCTTTCGCTGCTTCCTTTATATACATCGGTGTATCAAAATCAGGCTCTCCCACGCCAAAACTTACTACATCTTTACCTTGCGCTTTCATTTCCTTTGACAACGTATCAATGCCTAAAGTAGGAGATGGTGAGATTCCCATTGCCTTTTTAGAAAACTTCATATTTTAAGATCCTCCAATCATTAATATCAACGCAATGATACCACCAATGATAATACATGCCAATTTTATTTTCAAGTCTTTTTGCATATTTTTAATACAAAAATTGCAAAATGTTTTGCTTCTAATTTTTTTATTTTACCTCTAATCAGATATTTTTTCTTTTTCTTTTTTATCTAAATGCATCATGCTTATGCATTCTCTTCATATCTAAAAATTAAAAAGGCACTTTAAAAGTGCCTTTTAGCAATTTTATTTTTTATTTATCAGCTTTTCTTCAAGAAATGCATTTTCTTCCAATATGGACGTACAATACGGGCAACGCGTTGCCTCCTGCGCAATTTCGCTGCGACAATAAGGGCATAAACGTTTTTCCTTTTTTTCTTCCTGCTCATTTTTAATTTTCATTCGCTCACGAATTCCGGAAATTATTTTTGTCATAACAAAAATCACTACCGCGATCAGAAAGAAATTCATAACTGCAGCAATAAACGACCCATATTTTAACATTGCCGGCATTTTTCCAGCTGAAATCGCCTCTTGAATTGCCTCATCGCTAGCAAATTTTATCGCCAGTGATGAAAAATCCAATCCCCCGGTAAGTAAGCCTAATAGCGGCATAAATATATCATTGACCAATGAATTGACAATCCCGGTAAATGCGCTGCCAATAATTACACCTACTGCCAAGTCTAACACATTACCCCGTGCAATAAACCTTTTAAAATCACGATATATTTTTTTCACCACGCGCTCCATTTAACCTATTCATCTTCACGGATCAATACTGCTCGAATACGGCGTACTCCTGCCGAAGAACTTTGCTCTTTTTGTATTTGAAATCTTCCAAGTTCCCCTGTATGCGATGCATGCGGACCTCCGCAAATTTCTTTGCTCCAGCCTTCAATATTATATACCTTTACCACTTCACCGTATTTTGACCCGAATACACCTGTTGCATTTTCCTCTCTCGCCTGTTCCAAGCTCATTTCCTTACATTCGACCGGAACATCGGCACGAATGGCATCATTAACAAACTTCTCTACCGCCTGTTTTTCTTCAGGAGTTAATGGCCGGGGAAAACTGAAATCAAATCTTAAGCGTTCGGCAGTAATATTGCTACCTTTTTGCATAATCGTATCGTCATTCAACACTTTTTTTAACCCCGCCAACAATAAGTGCGTTGCCGTATGTAAACGTGCCGTTGCTTCTCCGGTGTCTGCCAATCCACCTTTAAAACGTTGCTCTGCTCCAGCGTGTGACTTTTCCTGGTGTTTCCTAAAGGCTTCATGATAACCAGCTTCATCCACAGTAAATCCCTTTTCCGCAGCGAGCTCCATTGTAAATTCAATCGGAAAACCAAATGTATCATACAGTCGGAAAGCACTTTTCCCCGGTATTTCATTTGTTTTCAGATATGTCACTAATTTATCAAATTCCTTCATTCCTTGATTAATCGTCCGGGAAAAACGTTCTTCTTCCAGCGCAATCTCACTTAAGATTTTTTCACGATTTGTTTCCAATTCAGGATAAACATCGCCGTACTGCGCAATAACCTGTTGCGCAATTTGCGGCAGTCCTCCCTGTGCAATGCCCAATTTCATTGCAAAACGTATCGCTCTTCTGAGTAATCTGCGCAAAACATAGCCTTGATCTACATTTGAAGGTGTCACACCTTTTTCATCCCCAATAATAAAAGTTGCGCATCGAATGTGATCAGCAACTATGCGAAATGCCTTTGTTGTTTCTTCATCATCACGATAATGTTTTCCTGAAAGCTCGCTGATCTTTTTTAAAATATCCGCAAATACATCGGTATCATAAACAGACTCTTTCCCCTGCAAAATACAAATTGTTCGATCAAGCCCCATGCCAGTATCTACATTTTTATGTGCCAAAGGCTCAATTTCTCCCTTATCATTCTTATTATACTCAAGGAAAACATCGTTCCAGATTTCCAAGTACTTACCGCAAGAACATGAAGGGTCACAATGTTCACTGCATGGTGGTTTTCCCGTATCTATAAACATTTCAGTATCCGGCCCGCATGGTCCTGTTACCCCAGCCGGTCCCCACCAATTATGCTTTTTATCTAAAAAGAAAATATGGCTTTCTTCTACACCCATCTTACGCCAATATTGATAAGATTGTTCATCTCTAGGTGCATTCTCATCTCCTGCAAAGCAAGTAAAAAACAATTTTTCTTTAGGTATACCTAACCATTTTTCATCTGTCAAAAACTCAAAGCTCCAGGAAATCGCTTCCTTTTTAAAATAATCGCCAAGAGACCAGTTTCCCAGCATTTCAAAAAAAGTGCAGTGTGAAGCGTCTCCTACTTCATCAATATCTCCTGTTCGCACACATTTTTGGACATCGGTTAACCTTGTCCCTGCTGGATGTTTTTCCCCTAAAAGATATGGCACCAACGGATGCATACCCGCTGTAGTAAATAACACTGTCGGATCATTTTCCGGGATCAAAGATGCAGAAGGGATTACTACATGGCCCTTTGATTTAAAAAATTCCAAATAAAGATTGCGAAGTTGTCGACTTGTCAATTGTTTCACTAGTGTAATCTCCTGTAGAAATATGATATGATATGATAAGTACTATGTTGGTACGTATTTTTTCTTTGACATATAAAGTTATGGATTTCTCTATATATACAAATTAAATTATATTATTATATAGTGGCTATTGTCAATCAAAACGCTATTTTAATGATTTTCGAAAGGAACTTTTATTTATGGATAAAAACAATTCATCGTCTAATATCCATGCGGGGCATCGTACCAGATTACGGGAACGTTTTTTTCAAAGCGGGCTCGATAGTTTTGCTGATCACGAAGTTCTTGAATTGATTTTATCCTATGCTATTGCCAGAAAAGATACAAACGAATTGGCACATCGCCTGTTGGATTATTTTGGTTCCCTTTTTGCCGTACTTAGCGCAGAAAAAGAAGAGCTATGTAAAATACCCGGAATAGGGGAAATTTCCGCTTCTCTACTTTGCCTGTTTGCTCCCGTTGCACGGCGCCTGTTTACACAACAACATGAAGAAACTTTTCTTACAACTAGCGTACAGGCCGCGAGATATATTTCTTCTTTATTATTTGGCAGAAAAACAGAATGCCTTTATCTAATTTGTATGGACTCTTCTTATCGCGTTTTACATAAATGCATTGTTATGGAAGGCTCTATTGATGCCGTCCCCGTTTCTACAAGAGAAATTGTTGCCATTGCTCTTCGGCACAATGCCACACGTCTTATTCTTGCTCATAACCATCCAAGTGGAAATATTCTTCCCAGCCGTCAAGATATTATTATTACGCAAAACCTTGTTGAAATCCTTTCGGGCGTCGAAATTCAACTCAACGATCATATCATTGTTTCGGAAAACCAGTATTATAGCTTTGCCGACAAGCATTCTCATATCAATCCTTTGGTTATTCCCGCGTATTCTTCAGCTGCAGAAAATCATTTGGGCATTAATTATACCGTAAATACAGATAAAAAATCAAATTAATAATAAAATATTCTTTTTCTTCGATATTATGTTATAATAAATCGAATTTTAAAAGGAGTATTTTTATACTGATGAACCTATTTTTCTTTGATTACGACGGAACTTTGCATCAACATGGCAGCGCAGGTGTCTCTTTACGTACCCGGTCAGCTTTAAAAGCACTGCAAAAAGCCGGTCATAAAATTATTTTATGTACTGGAAGATGCCCAGGGCATCTTCCAACAGAAATTCTAGATTTACATTTTGATTGCTATGCTACAGCATGCGGTGCGGCAACACTTATTAACAATACGATGCTTTTCGAACATTGTATTGCCCAATCATTAGTTTTAGAAATCATGCGTCTGTTTGAATATTGGAAACTAGACGGTGCCGTAGAAGGAGAAAAACGTATTTTATTTTATCAGCGTAAATCAGATGATCCCAAAATTATTCCCGAGGTACATTCTTTTCAAGATTTTTTACTTAAATATAAGCATATGCCTGTTTATAAGTTGACATTATTTCAGGTTCCCATGCCAAAACCCGTTGCTCAATTTCTTAGGGAAAATCAACTTTCTGTTATCAATAACAGCAATACCTATTATGAAATTATTCAAAAAGGGTATCATAAAGGTAAGGCGCTTAAAGATATTGCTTCTTACTATCATGTACCGCTAAATCAAACATTTTCTTTTGGCGACAGCATGAATGATGCTGATATGTTACTCGCTGCCGCTCATGGTATTGTGGTAGACAATGCTCCCGCTGAAGTAAAGACTTTAGCAGATGAAATTGTTCCCTCTGTAGAAAATGATGGCGTAGCATATTGGATAGAAAACTTTTTAAATTCCTCAGAACAAAAATCTTGTTTTTCCAAAGCGCTATAAGCGCTTTTTTTCCAAATTTTTTCAGAAAAAAAAGAATTTTCCAGAGTATATTATCGTTTTTCGGGAAAATTATAGATAACGCAGCAAAAAAAATTATGCAGCGTCCGCAGTGCTTTTTGCCTGCATTATAAAAACGGAGGTGAAAATATGGCAAAGTCATCCGGTAAATCCGGTAAAGTAGTTATTCCCGAAGCAAAAGAATATTTAAACAATATGAAGTTCGAAATTGCCAAAGAACAGGGAATTAACTTGAAGGAAGGCTACAATGGCGACCTGACCGCAAAACAGAATGGTACTATCGGCGGTTACATGGTAAAGAGAATGATCGAACAATATCAGAAATAACAAAACCCTGAAAAAAATAATTGAAAGGAGGCTTTTATTCATATGGATTCCAGAAGAAACAGCAATAGACTTACAGTAGATACTGCTGCTGCAAGACAAAAAATGGATAACATGAAGTATGAGATCGCAAATGAGATCGGAGTCGATCTTAAAAAAGGCTACAATGGTGACCTCACTTCCAAAGAAGCCGGTTATGTTGGCGGTTACATGGTAAAGAGAATGATCGAAGAAGTTGAAAGATCTATGGCTAATAAGTAAGACGACTGATAAAAAAAGCAGAGGGAATGTTCCCTCTGCTTTTTTATCAACATTTTTTATGACAATGTTTCTAACGTTTTATAATATTATATTGCGCATTTAAAACCAACCAGTTTTGTGTAAATGGGCGCATTAAATTCCAATAAGCAACTCCAGCCAAACCATAGCTATTTGCTAAATTAAGTTTTTCTTCTATGCTGCGCGCATCTTCAAACCAAACAATATGTTCTTGCCCATCTTTTTTATAATAAAAATATGGTGCTTGAACAGTATAATCATATTTAATTGATACATGGTTTTGAATTGCCAGAGAAACTGCTTCCTCCGGAGAAACAGATTTTGCACCAACCCCCTGTTGATATGGGAGAATCCAATCATATCCATAAATTGGAATACCCAAATATATCTTTTGCGGATCAATTTCTGTGACCGCATATTTTACCACTTCTTCTACTTTATCGATAGGTGCTATTGCCATTGGCGGCCCATAGGTATACCCCCATTCATAAGTCATTAACAATACACCATCTGCCGCACGGCCCAGTTCCGGATAAAGATGTCCTTCATAAATCTGACCTTGCTGCTTTGCCGAAGTCTTCGGCGCTAATGCTACAGTTACCCTGTATCCTAGTTCACTTACTGCCATACGCAATTCTTCTATAAATTGTGCATAAAGTTCGGCTTCGTCGGCCGGGATATATTCAAAATCAACATCTACCGTTTCATACCCTTTTTCTTGCATAGTTTGGATAATGTTCTTAATTAAATTATTTTTTACTTTTTTATTTGTTAAAATAGCTGAAGAAAGTGTGCTATCAAAATATCCTTCTGTATTTAAGCTCGAAACACTCATTATAGGCTCAACCCCATATTCTTTCGCCCAACGGATATATGGTTCATCATTAGGAGCATAGATATTTCCTTTTTCATCAATCTCATAAGTGAAAATCGTAAGAGAAGTTAGATACGGCAATACTTTTCTTAATTCATCTTCTTTAAGATAGGTATATGTATATCCATTAACAAACAAATTTCCCTTTTTTTTCGCATTCAAAGAAATTGTCAAAATCTGCCCAGGATAGATTAACGCTTTTCCCTTTAGTTCCGGATTGTTGCGTAATATGGCATCTACCGTAGTATCATATCTTCTTGCAATGCCATATAACGAC
Source organism: uncultured Clostridia bacterium (assembly GCA_944347775.1). Lineage (GTDB taxonomy): Bacteria > Bacillota > Clostridia > Christensenellales > Christensenellaceae > QANA01. The sequence continues at coordinate 28,755 of CALVMT010000001.1, forward strand.
TCACCTGTCGAAACAGTATGTGTCTTACTTGGAATCTGTATAACAAGCGTTTGGCCGACTGCCAATTTTCCTGGATTAACTAGTTGATTATCAGCAATAATTTTTTCCGCATTTACTCCATATTGCGCTGCAATGGAATAAATATTATCACCATGCATTACCACATAAATCTCCATTTCATCCTCCTACCACATCTTTACTTTATTGTTTACATTAATTTATTTTTTTTATTCTTTTTATATACACATACGGGTAAAAAAGAAATAAAAATATACTTTTATATTCACTGTTTTTTATTGTTTTCCCTAAATTTATATGCTAAAATAAAAGTGGTTTGTTAACTCAACTTTTTGAAATTAGAATGAGGAGGAGAGATCATCATGATTAAATCAATTAATGATGTCACTAAGTTAAACAACGGTATACTAATGCCTTGGTTTGGCCTTGGTGTTTGGAAGGCTGAAGGGCAGGAAGTTGTGGACGCGGTTAAATGGGCTGTCCAGGCAGGTTATCGCCATATCGATACCGCTGCTGTTTATGCTAATGAAAAAGAGGTAGGCATCGGCCTTAAAGAGTGCGGTGTCAACAGAAAAGATTTATTTATTACTTCTAAAGTTGCTAAAATGGGCTATAAAGAAGCTCTGGACTCTATGGACCAAACTTTAGAAGATTTACAGACAGATTATGTCGATCTTTTCTTAATTCACTGGCCGCATCCCGAATTAGGCGATACTTATTTGGAAATGTGGACTGCCATGGAGCGTATTTATAAAGAAGGAAAAGCACGCGCTATTGGTGTTGCCAACTTCTATCAGGAGTATCTCCAAAGAATTATGGATGAGTGCACCATAAAACCTGCAGTCAATCAATTTGAGTGCCACCCGTATTATCAAATGCCTGAATTGCAACAATTTTGCAAGGAAAATGATATTCAATACGAAGCATATTCTCCTCTGGCCGGTGGCGCAGTATTTGGCGATGAACGCTTTACTCCTATCGCAGAAAAATATGGAAAAGATGTTGCCCAAATTATTCTCCGTTGGGAGCTTCAGCGCGGCATTGTTGTTATTCCTAAATCTGTTAAACAAAAGCGCATTTTATCCAATATGGATGTTTTTGATTTTGAATTGGAAGAAGAAGATATGCATCTTATTGAAGCAATGGATGTAAACACAAAAGTTACTTGTGCTAGACCAGATCAATTATGGCCGGATTTTATTGCTGAAAAAGAAGCAAGAATGGCGGCGGGCGCTCGTTTCTAACGTATTAAAAAGGCAGCAGTGTCCGCTGCCTTTTCTTTTATCACTATTTTAATAAAGGCGGCTTTATGGATTATACACTTTCTTGTTATCATTCCTCTCTTTCCGTTCATACAACAGGAGCAGAACTTTATTCATATATAGATACTCATGGTCAGGAGCGAATATGGCAGGGTAATCCGACCATTTGGCCGGGTCATGCCCCGGTGCTGTTTCCTATTGTCGGTGCGCCTATAAACAACCATATATATGTTGAAGGCCTTGCTTATCCTATTCATAAACATGGTTTTATGATGCAACGTGAATTTTTCTTAGTAGAACAAGGGGAAAATTTTTTACATTTTGCCTCTTCTTCCGACGAGGAAACTTTGCGTTCTTACCCTTTTGCTTTTTCCTTACATATATTACATTACCTACATCCCAATGGATTTTCTACTGAATTTCGTATTCAAAACAAAGATACTCGCCCTATGCCTTATTGTATCGGGGGACATCCTGGATTTTGCTGTCCAATGGAACCCAATGCTTCTTTTGAAGATTATTTGCTTCGGTTTGAAAAGCCGGAAAACGGCGAAATTGCCGTATGTCCAGATGGCGAGTTAATCCAAGGGTATGAAATTTTACCTATATTAGAAAACAGATGTGAACTTCCTTTACAATATGATTACTTTGACAAAAAAGATGCTCTAATTTTTACTTCTCTTGCTTCCCGACAGGTAGATCTGATCCATAAAAAAAGCAATAAAGGTATTCGTTTTTGTTTTAATGATTTTGATATTCTTGGCGTATGGACAAAGCCTGGTGCTCATGCAAATTATTTATGTTTAGAACCATGGATCGGGCTGAATGCCAGTAAAGGAGAAAGTAGTAATTTTGAAGAGAAGCCTTTTGTACGCACTGTTCTGCCCGGAAAGCAGGAATATGTACGTTTTTCAGTCTTTTTGCTAGAATAAATTATAAATTTATTTTGTTCAATTTTTTTGACAAATAGTTTGAAACAAAAAATAAAGAGGGGTACATAAATACCTCTCTTTATGCGTTATATTTTATATTAATTTGCCATCAAATGCGAAATTTATTTTTTAATTATGTTTCCTTGATTATTTCTTAGGAATTTAATCTGTGCTTATTTTATTAAATATGCATAAGTTTTTCTTGCCACTCCAAGTTCTTCGTTAGCCGGTATGACAAAAACCCGTATGCTACTTTCTTTATCGCTGATTTCAAATATTTTATTCTTCTCACTTTTTTGAGAAATCTTTGCTCCGAGAAAAGCAAAATAACAAATCACTTTGTTACGTACATTCGCACTGTTTTCTCCTACCCCTCCGGTAAAAGCAATTGCGTCCAATCCACCCATGAGGGTCATATATCCACCAATATATCTAGCAATTTCCCGACAATAGATAGCAATTGCCAATTTTGCTCGTAAATTTCCTTCTAGTGCTTTTTTTTCCAGATCTCTCATATCTCCGCTCAGACCAGAAATTCCTTTCAATCCACTTTGTGACTCAAAAACTTCCTTTATTTGATCTAACGTATAACCTTCCTTTTGTATCATATGAAAAATAATAAACGGATCTATATCTCCGCAGCGATTACTTTGCGGAACACCTACTTGCAAAGACAAACCGAAGCTGGTATCTACAGACTTCCCATCAACAATCGCTGCAAGAGAACTGCTCCCGCCCAAATGGCAGGAAACTGCCTTATACCGTTTTCCCAATCGTGCAGTTAAAATATCAGCAACATAACCATGAGAAGCCCCATGATAGCCATAGCGACGAACTCCGTATTTTTCTTGCCATTCGTATGGCAACGCATAGGTATATGCCTCCGGCCTCAAAGTTTGATGAAAAGCTGTTTCAAAAGCTCCAACCAGTGGAATATCCGGCAACAGTTTTTGAAATACATCAATCACTTCCATATAGCATCGATTATGGATTGGCGCAACACAATTGTAATCCTTCATTCCCTGTATCACTGCTTCATCAATCAAATGCACACCCGTATGCCCTCGGGATAGAACGGTTTTAAAGCCAACCGCATCTATAGAATGCAATTGATCTTTGCCAAGTTGTATCACAAATAACTTGAGGCCTTGTTCATAATCTTTGATGTTCACCTCAAACTGTTTCACATTTCCCCATATGTCAGCGTAAGAAAAACTGCCTCCAATACTATCACCTATACGATCCATACGGCATTCAACCAATATTTTTTCTTGCGGCATCTCATAGAGTTTTAATTTTAATGAAGTGCTCCCCGCATTACAAACTAATAATTTCATTACTTTATCTCCCCTTGGATATAACCCGCAAAATATTTATGTATATCTAGTTTAATGAATGAATCGCGCTAATTGGCCATATAACAAATAAAGCTTTCCCTATCATATCTTCCTTGGGAATCGACCCAATACTACGACTATCCATTGAATCATTACGGTTATCTCCCATAACATAATAACAATCTTCAGGCACTACCGTTTTTTCAGCATCCCAATGCATTGTTTCATCAAGTGTGTATGGCTCCTCTTGTTTTACTCCATTGAGATAAAGATATCCATCTTTTACTTCTACTACATCCCCCGCCAGAGCAACAACTCTTTTCACATAGGCACCTGAACGCCCAGGATAATGAACAATAACAATATCTCCTCGTTGAATTTGATTCGTATGCAACGAAATTTTTTCTACAAATAAAGTCTGCCCGTCATAAAGTGTCGGTTTCATCGAATTTCCATCGACTCTCACCAATTCAAAGACAAATAAGCGAATACAAACTGCCATAATCAATGCTATGGCAAAACAAGCTATAAGGCTTAAAAAATCTTTCAATAAGCAAATCTTTTTTTCACTCATCGTTAATCACCCGCTTTACCCTTTTTTTCAAATCATCATACGACAGCATTACAATTCGCCCGCATCCCATGCATTTTATTTTATAATCCGCACCAGTTCTAATAATTTTCCATATTTTGCTTCCACAAGGGTGCGCTTTCTTTGTTTCTATTAATACTCCGAGTGGATAATTCTGCATAAAAGTTCCTTTTCTTTTTTTATCTTTTTAATGATTATACACCATATTCCCCCTCCTGAAAACAGCTGTAAGACGGGTTGCTTTTCATTGATAAAAAGTTTATAATTTTTATATATGCTCAAACAAAGCAAGTTTTAAGTAAACGAGGTAAAAAGTTTGGATACAGATCCTTTAGATAAGCGCAATTTTTCTTTGGGCTTTACAATGCGATTAATAAATAAAGCAGCGGGCTGTATCTTATATTAAAGCCCGCATACGGAAAGCGGGTGTTTTTTTTGGTTAAAATTATTTCTACAACAACAGGTGATATGCGTCAGCTTAACACTATCGAGCCAGGTTGTTGGGTACATTTGGGTAATCCTTCCGATGAGGAAATTTTTGATATCGCTGATCAACTGAAAATTGATGCTGAATTTTTGCGCGATCCTCTTGACGAAGAAGAATCTGCCCGAATCGACTACGAAGACAATATTAATATTATTATTGTTGACATTCCCCATATTGTTCCTACAAATGATGGATTTTCTTACGAAACTATTCCTCTTGGTATATTTATTACCGAACAAAACATCATCACTGTCTGTTTAGATGAAAATGCTTTGGTTGAGGATTTTTGGAATAATCGAATTAAAGGGTTTGACACAGCGAAAAAAACTCGCTTCTTATTGCAAATCCTATATCGTAATGCGACAAAATATCTACGGTATTTACGTATGATTGATAAAGCTTCGGATCGATTGGAAAGTATTTTGCATAAATCTATGCGTAACCGTGAGCTTATTCAAATGTTGCGTTTAAGCAAATCACTTGTCTATTTTTCTACATCCTTGAAAGCAAATGAAGTAATTTTGGAAAAAATTATGCGTAGCCACAATATAATTAAATATGAGGCTGATTCCGACCTTCTTGAGGATGTTATTATTGAAAATAAACAGGCAATTGAAATGGCCGGTATTTACATGGAAATTTTGTCCGGAACAATGGACGCATTTGCTTCATTAGTATCTAATAATTTGAATATTGTCATGAAATTCTTAGCATCTATGACCATCGTTATGGCTATCCCCTCTATTTTTTCCGGATTCTGGGGAATGAATTTTGAGCAGATGCCATTTTTGGGTAGTCCGGCAGGGTTTTATATTGTTTTAGGCATTGCTATGGCGGCAACCGCATTAGTAGCTGCAATCTTTTGGAAAAAGAAAATGTTTTAACCTTTATTCTAAAGCTTTTTGAAAAATAATTAAATTCTCCCTTTCCCTGTTGTCAGTACAGGCAACAAAAAATTTGAAGGAGTATCCTTGATTTTATGGAAGAAAAATTTGTTATTCACGGCGGAAGACCGTTAAAAGGCGAAGTCTCCGTAGGGGGTGCAAAAAATGCTGCCGTTGCCATTTTACCCGCGACTTTATTGGCAGCAGACATATTTACTATTGAAAATGTGCCTCATATTGATGATGTGGTCATATTACTTAACATACTTAACCGATTGGGTGCTAAAATTCGATTTTTAGACCGTACGACTGTAGTTATCGATACCCGTGCGGTAAATCACGGAAATGTTCGTATTAATTTGGCAAAACGTTTGCGTGCTTCCTACTATTTTGTCGGAGCCTTACTTGGTCGTTTTAAAGATACCGGTGTATATCTGCCAGGAGGATGCGATATTGGCAGTCGCCCCATTGATTTGCATTTAAAGGGCTTACATGCGCTTGGTGCTGAAGTAGATACAGATTATGGGGTTTTTCACGCCAAAGCAGAAAAATTAACCGGTTGTGAAATTTATTTTGACCAGGTTTCAGTTGGGGCAACAATTAACATTATGCTTTCTGCCGTTCTTGCCGAAGGTAGTACAACATTAATTAATGCGGCAAAAGAACCGCATGTTGTCGATGTGGCCAACTTCCTTAATCAGATGGGCGCTCGTATTCGTGGAGTAGGAACGGACACCATTCGTATTCATGGCGTTCAAAACCTTCATGGATGCAATTACAGCATTATTCCCGACCAAATCGAAGCAGGAACACTAATGATTGCAGCCGCTGCTACTAAAGGTGATGTTCTAATCAAAAATATCGTACCCATGCATATGGATGCTCTTACGGCAAAAATGGTTGAAATGGGCGCTGAAATTCAAGAATTTGATGATTCTATCCGAGTTCGAAATTCTTCCCGTTTAAAAGCAGCAAATATCAAAACCTATCCGTATCCCGGATTTCCTACAGATTTGCAACAACCCGCGACCGTATTGTTGAGTACAGCAAAAGGTGCAAGCGTAATTGTGGAAAATATTTTTGAAGCAAGATTTAAGCACATCGAAGAAATTCGCAGAATGGGCGCACATGTTACTGTAGACGACCGAATTGCTGTCGTACAAGGGGTAGAACGCCTAACGGGTGCGCAGGTAAAAGCCAGCGATTTACGTGCGGGTGCCGCTCTAATTATTGCCGGATTAATGGCAGAAGGCACAACAGAAATTTATAATATCAAATATGTCGACCGTGGTTACGATCATATTGAAGATAAGCTCATTTCTTTAGGTGCCGATATTTCTCGCGTTCCGGTTGAGGAAGAGCCTTTTGAGTTGGATTTAGATTTTCAATAATTTTTACCATAAGAAGAGGAATATATGAATAAATATTTTACACTGCAAATTGCTGGTTTAGAGCGAAATCTTCCGGTATGCCCGCTTAATGAAAAACTCAGTATCGCCGCTTTTATCTTATTTGGTGACGTTGAGTTAACCGTTGCCTGTGCAAGGGAATTACTTAAGCTTGCGCCTGAACATGATATTATGATTACAGCGGAGTCAAAAGGTATTCCTTTGATTCATGAGATGGCAAAGCAGAGCGGAACAAACACTTATATTGTCGCACGCAAAGGTCTTAAAGTATATATGCCTAATCCTGTTCAAGTAGAAGTAAACTCTATTACAACGAAAAAAACTCAAAAGTTATATTTAGGAGAATATGAGACCAATCTTCTTAGAGATAAACGTGTACTAATTGTAGATGACGTCATTAGCACGGGAGAATCTCTCAAAGCATTAGAGGCATTAGTCAAGAAAGCCGGAGGTATAATTGTGGGCAAGATGTCAGTGTTGGCCGAAGGTGATGCGTCAACACGTACTGACATCCAGTTTCTCGCTCCCCTGCCTTTACTAGACCAAAATGGAGAACCTATTCCCCTAAAATAAAAAAGCGCCGCTAAACGCGGCGCTTTTTTATCTCATTAATTACCCGCACCTAATCCGCATACAGCTTCCCTACAACCCAATTAGATAATTTCGTCGGTAACCATTTTGCTAAAAATGTAAACAACCGGTATTTTTTTCCAATCACATAAAAAGGACGGGGATGTCGTTGTACTATGATTTTTTCGATGCATTGGGCAACGTATTGCGGAGTCATACCAAATTGTTCATCGTGTTCCATTCCGCTTACGGATCGTTCTAGCCTTTGTGCATAAGGAGAAGTATCCTCAAAAATTTTTTTACGTGCCGCAGTAAAACCCGTTTTTACATCACCCGGCATTACAGCCAACACGCGAATACCAAAAGGTTTTACCTCGTTTGCTAATGATAATACCAACGAGTTTATTGCCGCCTTACTTGCAGAGTAAAACGCCTGGAAAGGAATAGCTAACACGCCGGCTACCGAACTAACTGCGACAATACATCCTCCGTTTGCCGCACGCATATAAGGGAGAACAGCTTTTACGCAATTAAAAAAGCCAAAAAAGTTGACATCTAATTGTTTTTGCGCATCTATCAGCTGTGTCTCCTCTACTGCACCCGAAATGCCAAATCCAGCATTGCTAACTAATAAATCAATATGTCCATGTATTTGATATATTTCATCAATTGCCTGCGCAATTGCTTTTTCATTACAAACATCAGCCGCAATACAATGCATTTCTCCCCATTGTAATGGATGCCTCGAAATACCATAAACAATATATTCTCGTTTCAGTAATCGTTCAGCCAACGCTTTACCAATTCCTCCTGAAGCACCGGTTATAACCGCTACTTTTTTATTAGTCATTTTCATTAAGCACCTTTTCAATAATATCTAATGCTTCATCCAACAAAGCCTCGGTATGTGTTGCCATATAACTTGTTCTCAATAAGCACTCATGTTCAGGTGTTGCAGGCGGTAATACATTATTTACATAAACTCCCTCTTCATATAAACGTTTAGCCGTTTTAAACGTTTGCATTGGTTCATACGTATAAATAGGAATAATTGGGGTCGCACATGGAGTAGGTAACGGCGTTTTACTTTCTCGAATTGAAATTTTCCTTTTTTTGAGCCCGTTGCGCATGTACATTGATAACTCTGCCAGATGCTTCACTAATTGCGGAGTTTCAATCAAGACATGCAATGCCTCCAGAGCACTGGCACAATTTGCCGGTGGAATTGACGCACTGAAAATAAACGGCCGGGATGTGTGGCGTACATACTCTGCAACTCTCTTACTAGAAGCCATATAGCCACCTAAACTGGCTAAAGACTTACTAAATGTTCCCATAATAATATCTACCTGATCTGTCAAACCAAAATAATCAGCAGTACCTCTCCCTCCGTTACCAATAACGCCCAATCCATGTGCATCATCAACCATCACTTTTGCGTCATACTGTTTAGCCAACCGGACAATTTCCGGTAAGTTGGCAATATCACCGCCCATGCTAAAAACTCCGTCGGTCACAATAAGAATTCCTGCTGTCGCTGGAACCTTTTGCAACTGTTTTTCCAAATCCTGCATATCATTATGTTTATATCGAAGCATTTTTCCATAAGAAAGCCTGCATCCATCATAAATACTTGCATGATTTTCTTTATCGCAAATTACATAATCGTTTCTTCCCACTACAGCACTAATAATACCAAGATTAGATTGAAAACCCGTAGAAAAAGTGACTGCATCTTCCTTCCCTACAAAACTCGCCAGTTCAGCTTCAAGTTGCACATGCATATCCAAGGTTCCGTTTAAAAATCTTGATCCAGAACATCCTGTTCCATATTTTTCCAGTGCTTTAATACCTGCTTCTACTACTCTCGGATTTGTTGTCAACCCTAAATAGTTGTTCGAGCCCAACATAATACGGCGCTTCCCCTCCATAATTACTTCCGCACCTTGACGAGACTGTAGCTGATGAAAATACGGATATATGCCAGCAGCTTTTACTTCCTCAAGCATCGGAACTTCCATCTTAGCAAAAAGATCCATAAATAATTCCTCCAATAATAATACAATAAATAAATCCCTAAATTAATAATATAATTTTATTTAATATCATATCAAAATTTCAATAAATGTACAATAAATGCCTTTTTTACAAAATTAATCATACCTTTTCGCAAGTGCACATTATAAAACAACAATTTATCTTTAATATATTTTTGCTTTTAAATTTATTATTTTACTTATTATAAACCAGATGATATACTACATTAATAGGGAAATTCGGAAAAGGATAAAAACATGAGAAAAACAAACAAATATTGGGTGTTATTTTCTTCTACTTTTACAATTAGTGCCCTAACCTCCGGCGGATACGTCATTGTATCCATGATGCGCAAAAAATTTGTGGATAAATTGCATTGGCTGAAAGACGATGAAATGCTAGATCTCACTTCTATCGCACAATCTTCTCCAGGGCCTGTTGCCGTAAATGCATCAATCCTTGTCGGATATCGCATTGGTGGATTTACTGGAGCATTAATTACAATGTTTGGCACTATTCTTCCTCCGTTAGTCATTATGTCTATCGTTGCAATCTTTTATGAACAGTTTTGCAACAATGTTTTTGTCCGTTATTTTTTAAAGGGAATGCAGGCAGGCGTAGCCGCAATGATTTGTAGTGTTGTTATAGATCTCTTCTGCGGAGTCCTTAAGCAAAAAAGTTGGCTAAGCAATAGTTTAATGTTAGCTGCGTTTATCATAAATTTATTTACTAATATTAATGTGTTATGGATTGCATTATTCTGTGCAGGAGCTGGCATAACGAAAACTCTTTTAATGCAAAAAAAAGCTCACTCTTCCGATCAAACATCTGATCACCAGGAGGATTCTCATGATATATCTTAAACTCTTTTTTAGCTTTTTACAAATCGGACTATTAAGTTTTGGCGGTGGATATGCCGCAATACCTCTCGTTGAAAAACAAGTTATTGAAGTACACCAATGGATGACTATGGAAGAATTTACAGATATAATCACTATAGACGAGTTAACCCCAGGCCCTATTGCCATTAATGCCGCAACCTTTGTCGGAACTAAAATAGCGGGTCCAGCAGGCGCAATCGTTTCAACATTAGGGTGTGTTCTGCCCTCATGTATAATTTGCCTGCTATTAGCCAAATTATATTATAAATACCGTTCCCTTCCACTAATCAACGGAGCACTTTCTTGTTTACGCTCTATGGTTGTTGCATTAATTGCATCCACAGCCATTACATTAATGATGACCGCTTTTTTGGGGCATACCAATTTTTCGTTTTCTTTTTCCGATCTTGATTTTATATCTATTGCATTATTTTGCATAGGCTTTTTTATTTTAAGAAAAATTAATATAAATCCCTTGCTTGTCATGCTGGGCTCAGGGATTATTGGCCTATGCATTTATCCATTTTTATGATCTTAATCAATAAAAGCGATGTATAGTTACATCGCTTTTATCATAAAGTAAGACTCCATTGTTTAATTTTCTTAATGTCTTCCGGTCCAGTACGGCAACATCCTCCAATAATATTTGCACCTGCTTCATACCATTTAGGTGCCCATTGACTATATCCATAGCCACATGGTGCTCCTGTCCATATTTTTTCTTTTGCATCATAAACTTCTCCGCTATTTCCGTACACAACAATGGGCTTATTCGATACGCATCGGATTTCACGAATTAACCCTTCAATATATTCCGGAGGCGTACAATTTACTCCAATTGCTTCCACTTTTGGCTGTTGCTGTAAAAAAATAGCACACTCTTTAATCGGCGTTCCGTCACAAACATGTTTTTCATCTTTACAACTAAAACTAATCCAGCAAGGAGTAGATATTGTTTCCATAGCCATCAATATTGCTTTTGCTTCTTCTAAAGAGGGGATGGTTTCACAGGCAAAAATATCCGTTCCTTCTTCTTCCAGTAATATCATCCGTTCCCGATGAAATTCCACAAGCCCATTATATGAGATCAAATACTTCCCTGTATATTCCGATCCATCAGATAAATATGCACCATATGGACCTATAGACGCCGCAGCAATAGGATAAATACGCCCGCTCTTTTCTCCTTCATTTTCCCAATAGTTTGTCCTTGCCCTTTTTAGTAGTCGAATCGAATTCTTAATCAATTCTTTCGCTTGCTGTTTTGTATATCCTTTTTGTTCAAATCCGCAAACTGTCGCCTGATAACTGGATGAAATACCAATATCCGCACCTACCGCATAATAATCATAATGCACCCTTTGGATTTTTTCCGGTTGCTCTGCCAAAATTTTAGCAGACCAAAGTGTATCGTTAATATTACAACCACGTTTTTCTAATTCTGTTGCCAATGCACCATCCAAAATAAGTACTTTTTTTTCAGATAAACATTCTTTTAGCATTTCATCCCTCCGTTTTTTATTTTATCATAAAATTCCTTTCTACAACAATAATTTCTATAATCTCATCACAATGCCGTCCGAAGATAAAATCTCAGCTAAAGATTATATAAAAAACATTAACAGCACTAAATTTTAAAAAACAAAAAGCCCGTAATAACGGGCTTTTTATCCGCCGAAAAATTAGGGCGGTTTACTTTGGCAGCCGAACTAGGATTCGAACCTAGAAAATACGAGTCAGAGTCGTAGGTGTTACCGTTACACTATTCGGCTATCTTTATAATTGACAAAAACTGGGGCCCAGGAGTGTCGTCTGCTTCGTTTTGTAACCCGCCTCCCGGCAGGTGGGTAATCTGCTCATATCTTCGTGCTTCCCACTCGTAATGGGCATGCATACCTAATATGCAAGACGCGAAAACCCTTATACAAATTGTGGGTCTAAAATCAAAGCATAACCAGCACCCCAGGTTTGGTGGGATTAATTGGGCTCGAACCAACGACCTCTACGATGTCAACGTAGCGCTCTAGCCTGCTGAGCTATAATCCCCTGCGCTATATTTATTATACTCATCCCCTAAAAAAAAGCAAGTTTTTTATGAAAAAACTTTTATAATTCCCATACATTCCCTAACTTGCTTCAAATTTATTTTTCATGCTATAATTTATTTATTACTAACAAAAAAGGGATTTACATGGAAACAAACCAAGAAAAAATCGCTGTATACAAATTAGTCATCTTATATATTTTACAACAGACAGATATGCCGCTTAGTGAAAACCGTCTTTCTGAAATGAGCGCTTCGCTCAACCTCATGGAATATTTTCAACTTAAAACAAGTCTATACGATTTATTAAAAAATCATCTAATCGCCGAGACAGAACAAATTAACGGAAAATTTTTTCATATTACAGATTCCGGGCGCACAACATTATCCTTTTTCGAAACCGACTTGTTGTTCAGTCTGCGCCAAAAAATCAACCATTATCTGCAAACTCACCAGCAGGATATCCTCTTAGAAAAAACGATTTATGCTGAATATATACGTTTATCCGATCACCAATACAGAATTGTCTTGCGTATTCTAGAAAATGAATTACCTGTATTTGAATTAAGTTTCTTTGCCCAATCAGCAGCTGAAGCAGAAAAATATATTTTTTCATGGAAATCACGCGCATATGACGTTTATCGATCAACATTTGAAACACTTCTCGCAAAATAAAGAAAGGAGTAGTATAATGTCTTCGAACAAAATTTTACAATTGCAGCTTCGCTTAATGGGAGGGCGCCGCACCCTGCAAATTTCAGTTCCAGAAAGCATTGACATCTCTTCTTTAATTAATGCCATGATTATGCATTGCTATATTCCCTCGAATCATTACGACATTTTAGTTCAAAAACCGGATGGCAATACACGAGAAATCCATCGCCACAAAAGTTTATCGGATAATCACATTACCGAACAGGATTTGCTGCTTCTTTTCCCAATCTCAGATATTTCCTAAGATTATCCTCATTAATAAGAGGCTAAATAGCCTCTTATTCTTCTATATAGACTTTTTCCATAACCACATCAGTATACGGGCGATCATTATAATCTGTTAAACTGTTTGCAATTTCATCTACAACTTCCATCCCCTCAACTACTTTTCCAAAAGCAGCATATTGGCCATCTAAATAAGGAGCATCATCATGCATAATAAAAAATTGTGAACCTGCCGAATCCGGGTCCATAGCACGCGCCATAGAAACTACTCCCCGAACATGTTTAATCGGATTATTATACCCATTTGCGGAAAATTCACCTTTTATTGTATACCCTGGGCCTCCCATCCCTGTGCCTTCAGGACACCCCCCCTGAATCATAAAACCAGAAATTACACGATGGAAAATTAATCCGTTATAAAAACCTTTATTTACCAGCTCTTTAAAATTTTTTACTGTAATAGGTGCAGCTTTCTCATCTAGTTCGATTTTTATTTTTCCTAATCCTGTTACTTCAATAATGACCATATTTTTTCCTCGCTTTATCATAAATTTCAATCAGTAATTTAAAATCAACAATTTATCTGTGTTACTCATATCGTACCTTATCACACGATGATTTGCAATGCCGTGCGCGAGCCATTGTTCAAGTATTTCATCACATGCTCCGCTATAATTTTGAATCGCAGATAATGCATATCGTATTCCGTAAGTATCAAGCCGGTCCAACAATCCCATTAATTCCCGTTCATCCTGTGCCGACCAACCTAATTGCCTATTATAATATGTCTCCGCCCTCATATAAGGGGGATCAAAATAGAGAAAATCTTGCGTAGAGAGTTTTGAAAGATCTATCGTTCTAAAATCCATAGGCATAAATATTGTCTTTTTCCGCTTTAAACGTGCTAAAAACTCGGTCAACTTCTCCTGCATATGAATATTCCAATCTCTTTTCCCTACATTTAAATTAAACTC
>CALVMT010000002.1 GCA_944347775.1 uncultured Clostridia bacterium
GCTTTGTGGGCCTTCGGTTCCTGGCGGGCCTTCGGCGCCTTGTGGGTCTTTTTTTCCTGACGCGGCGTCGGCGGCGTGCGGCCCTCCGGCCCCCCGCGGCCCTTCTCGGCCCTGTGGGCCTTCGGGACCCTGCGGACCTTCAGGACCCTGCGGACCTTCGGGACCGCGCATACATATATAACGATGACAGCAACAGCGGCAATAAGAAGAATTATTTATTAACGCCATTTTTTTACCTTTCTAATTACAGTATCATATTATAATATGTAAAACTTATTCTTCCGTTACCGATATACTCAGCCATACATTAACTTCTATTTTTAATTTAATGCAAAACTCATTTATTTGACATAAAATAAGCTTATCTGTTCTAATTTATAACATACAAATTAAATCCAATTGTTTGAAATATGATTAAATTTAATCAATACATCTAGTCATTTGACTTTAAAAATAAAAAGCGCCTACTCCATTTCCCATTCCATACTTTCTTTATTCGTCCCAGCAACGATCATTAAAATACTAACAAATGTCTTATACAAATCTCACGTTATTAATCCAATTCGTATTTTTGTTGAAGTCTATCTAATTTTGATAATATTGCTTTTTTCAATAGCCATAAAAAAAGAACGGTAGCAATAGCATGGACTAAATTAAATACTATTCCGGAAATATACATGGCTAATAATGCCTCCCACGAAATTTCCGAAGGAAACATCAGTAAACTGGCCGTATCTAGTAATAGTCCATAAATCAACAGAACAGAGAAAAAGCCATAAAGCAGCAGAGGAAATAATTTAACTTTTTTCTTATTAAACAATAGCCCTCCAATAAAACCAACCAGCCCCGTTCCAAGCATTTGCCATGGAGTCCACGGGCCTTGTCCAAAGAAGAAATTTGATATTAACGCCGCTGCTGCACCCGCAATGAACCCTGCCTCAGGATTTAATGCAATCCCCACAAGTATAATTATTGCACAAACCGGTTTACATTGAGGAAACCATGAAAATGCTGCCCTGCCTACTACAGCGAGTGCAATCATTGTCGCCAAAAGCACCAATTCTCTTACATTTGGTTTTTTATGTTCAAATCGCCAAACAAAAGGAACCATCATCAAAATAGCCATAAGAAAAGACGTAAGATAATATTTGCGATTTTCCCATACAGTGGTAGAAATCATCAACAAAATACAGATTGCCAACAGAATAAGTACCATTAAATAAATTTTTCTTTTTTTTATTTCCGAATGCATTTTACTGCTTCCTCACAATTGACAATACCAGGCAGTATCCCCCGGCACATTCTGAGTGTTGCCGTGGTATAAAAACGATTTTCCTCAAAAAAAAGGTGTGTATCATTTTCACTAATTATTCTCCCACCAAATAATAAACCACACCGATCTGCATAGCTTGCACAAAATTCAATATCATGGCTTACTAAAAAAATGGAAATACCATGCTCTGTCATTTTTTTTAATATTTCGCCAAAAACTTCTTTAAATTCGCCGTCCATGCCTTTTGTCGGTTCGTCCAATAAAAGCACAGAAGGATTTGCTAATAAAACCTTTCCAATTGCCAGGCGTTGCTGTTCTCCCCCCGACAAGTCATACGGATGGCGTTTTAAAATCGACTGTATCCCAAGAAGCTCAATGATCTTTTGCAATTTGCTCTCATCTACACTCATTTCTCGCAAATCAGCCTCAGCCGTTTGCCCAACAAAAAGGCAACGAGGATCTTGCGGCACAGCAGCGATACCATATTTTATCGATTTTAATCTTTTAATTTTTTGTCCTTTTAAATAAATGCCTCCCCGATAAGGCTGATATATCCCCGACAATACACCTAATGTTGTACTTTTACCAGAACCGTTTGCACCCACCAGCCCATAAATTTCACCGCGGCGCAAAGCAATAGATAGGCCGTCTAATATTTCCGGTCCATCTTTTTTATAACGAAAATGACACTCCTTTAAACTCAAAAAAGGCATACCTTTGGGGGGGCACTTTTCTTTTTGGATAGTTTGTTGTTCTATTTTTTGTAACTTTAACCACTCTCTTCCTTCGTTAATTGTTAAAGGAGGAAGACCATTTGCTCCTGCAGCTTTAAACAGGCGAACCGAAGTTGGAAACATCGCTAAAACACTTTCTTCATTAACTTGCGCAATTACCTTTTTAGTTTCTCCAAAAGCAATCAAATTCCCTTCATCCAAAATCGCCAATTGATCAGCCATTCCCAACACTTCTTCTAAACGATGTTCTGTTAGAACAATAGTCAGTCCCAGTTCTTCATTTAATTTACGTATCATTGCTAAAAAACGTGTTGCTGCAACAGGATCTAACTGACTTGTCGGCTCATCTAAAATTAAAACTTCCGGATCCATCGACACGACTGATGCCAAATTTAAAAGTTGCTTGTATCCCCCAGATAAGCTTTCAACATCCTGCCTAAACCACTCGGAAATCCCAAAAAAACTAGCTGTTTCCGCTGTCCGCAAACGCATTTTTTGTTGATCATAACCTAGGCTCTCCAACCCAAAAGCCAGTTCATGAAATACTTTATCTGTAACCAACTGATCATCTGGATGCTGCTGAACAAATCCAATTCGGCAGGCCTGCTCCGCATATGGGATCTGCTTTAAAGGCATCCCAGAAAAAAGCACCTCTCCGCTCTGCATTCCCTTCGCAGCCAAACAAGATTTTAGCCTGTGCAATAAAGTTGTTTTTCCACTTCCCGACTTTCCACAAATTAATGTAATTTGGCCCGTATAAATTTTCATCGAAATATCTGTTAATGCATTCTTTTCACCATTGGGATAGCGGAAATTCAAGTGTCTAATTTCAAATGTTTCCATACGAATGCCTCCTTTCCATTAATTATTACAGGTAACAAAGAAAATACAGTATAACAAATGCACCCGCAAATCATTGCACCATTTTGGGAAAATACTATCGCCGGATAGTATTTTACAGTTATTCCTCCTGTACCTACTGCAATACCAAGACCAAGCAACAACAGGATCATCATTGTAACTAACATTTTTTCCCTCATTTCCCAATGATAAACCGAAAAGCTTGTCCTTTTCCCTGCACCGTATCCTCTACTTTTCATTGAATCTGCCGTGATAATTCCGCTTTCCAAAGCCCATGTTACAGCAATAGAAAAAATACGAGCACTGCATTGCAGCCTTTTTTTCAAATTTCCTTCTCTATTACCTCGGCCAATTTGTTCCTGCGCTTGAGTAATTTGGCAGATACGAGTTCGAAAACGAGGAATAAATCGAAGCGAAAGTGAAAGTAATAACGAAACAGAGGGGAGCTTTTTTCCAAAAAGATATAAAAATTTATCTGTCGTCATCACTGTATTATAACAGATAAACCACATATACATTGCTGCAAACATTGTCGCTGTTGCTAACCCATACAAAAAAGCTTCCATCGTTACAGGATTCCCATTGGGTAAATAAAATAACATTGTAATACCGGCATGAGAAAAAAAAGCATTAAAACAACCTAAAAAAAGAATCATAGGAATAAGCCAGCATATCATTTTTATTATTTTTTGCCACGGTTTTAAAAAACAACAATAACAAAAAGACGAAATAAATCCAATTATTAAAAAAATCGGATGCATTGTCAACATAGTCATCAGTAATACAATAATAAAATAAAAAAAAGTAACTGCCGGATGCAATTTCGAAAAAGTATCGTTCATTGTTCGCTTCTCCTCGATCATCTCAGGCAAGTTAATATCATATAATCTTTTGCCAACATCATTTTATCCTGTAGTATTAAAAATCTGCGCTTATTTATCCTGGTCATATGTATTTATTTGTTAAATTGTTTGATTCCTTTTTCTTGTCTCATTTCAAAATATATGATATAACCTAAAAGGAGGCTCTTTTTATGACCCTGTTTGAAAAAATTTATTACATTGTTCAACAAATTCCCTATGGAAAAGTTACAACTTACGGACATATTGCTTGCTTATTAGATAACCCCAGACTATCGCGCGTTGTTGGATATGCACTCCACGCCTGCAAAGACACTTCTATTCCATGCCATAGGGTAGTCAACCGTTTAGGCGGTCTTTCTCCCAGTTTTGATTTTGATGGTTCCACCACTCAGTATTCTCGTTTGGCTCAAGAGGGCATTACTTTTAATCGTGAAGGTAATGTTAATTTAAAAAAACATATGTGGAATGGCGCTTGTAAATCATAAAAATGATCATTGCGCTTTTTCCCGTTTTATCTCAGTTTTATTCAAATACAAAGCATCTACTCTGAAAAAATTTTAAGTTATATTCTATGCATGTCCATTTTGATGAGTCAATATACTAAACGAGATAATACCAACTGCTTTTTCATTCATTCCGCCACCAGGAACAATAATATCTGCATATTGTTTACTTGGTTGTACATATAGATCATGCATTGGTTTAAATTGATTTAAATATTGTCCGATAACCGTCTGTATATTTCTTCCATGCTCTACAACTTCTCGTTGAATGCACCTTAGTATACGCTCATCAGCATCAGTATCCAAAAAAACTTTTAAATCCAATTCCTGCCGCAACTCTGCACTTGCCAGCACCAATGCCCCTTCTACTAAAAGCACTCCTGCCGGGCGCACACGCATTGTTTTTGTACTTCGTTTATGCTGTTCGTAATCGTAAACCGGACTTTGAATTGCTTTTCCCGCCTTTAGTTGGCGCAAGTGTTCCACAAGCAATGATGTATCAAAGGCATCGGGCTGACAGTAATTTAACGTTGTACGTTCGGCATAATCCAAATGTCCATAATCCTTATAATAATCTTCATAATACAGTACCGGAATTTTTTGTGCAAAACGTGATTGAAGTTTTTGAGAAAATGTTGTTTTCCCACTTCCGTATCCTCCCGCAATTCCTATCACCATACAACCTGTCATCTTTTCTTACTCCTCCATTCTCATAACATCTAAAAGCAGAGGGTTTTCTTTTGGTTGCTGATTTCCCCATTCAAGACTATCTAAAAATATTTCTTTTGCTTCCTCTGCCAATTTTTCTCGACTTGTATACAACAGAGCAATCGTTTCTCCTTTTTTTATATATTCTCCAATTTTCTTTTTAAGAAATACACCTGCAGTAAAATCAATAGAATCCTCTTTACGTTCCCGCCCTGCTCCAAGTACTACCGCTGTCTGACCAATTTTTTGTGCATTCATTGCAGTCAGCCAACCTTCTTTATCTGCATTAACTTCATACACTATTTTGCTTTTTTCAACCATCTCCGGACAATCTATCCAATCTGTTTTCCCACCCTGCGCGTCTATCCATTGCTTAAATTTCTCTAAAGCAACTCCGGTTTTCAAAACTTTTTCAACTTCCTGCCGACTTTTTTTAGGTGTCCATCCATGACAAAGACAAAGCATTTCTGTTGATAATATGATACTGATTTCCCTTAAATCTGGGCAACTTTCACCCTTTAATACCGCAACGGCTTCCTGTACTTCTATATTATTTCCAATTGCATTTCCGAGTGGTACATCCATATTCGTTAAAACGGCTGATACTTTTCTCCCGCAAGCTTTTCCAATCTGAATCATCAAATCTGCCAGTTTTTGTGCTTCTGCTAATGTTTTCATAAAGGCGCCACTTCCCACTTTCACATCCAATACAATATGATGAGAGCCTGCAGCTAATTTTTTGCTCATAATACTTGAAGCAATAAGCGGAATACTTTCTACTGTAGCCGTAACATCACGTAATGCATATATTTTTTTATCGGCCGGCACAAGATTTCCGTTTTGTCCTACCACTGCAATCCCTATTCGCCCCACCTGAGCCAAAAAATCCTCTTTGCTCATCTGTGTGCGATATCCTGAGATAGATTCCAGTTTATCTACCGTACCCCCGGTATAACCTAATGCCCTTCCGCTCATTTTAGCAACAATTCCACCTAAACTAGCCACAATCGGGGCAACAATCAGCGTTGTTTTATCACCTACTCCGCCCGTGCTGTGTTTATCCACTGTCTTTGAACCAAATTTTAAAAGATCTAATTGTTCTCCTGATTCTGCCATGGCTTCAGTCAAATATGTCGTTTCTTGCAAAGACATTCCCCTAAAATACACCGCCATACAAAAAGCAGCCATCTGATAATCAGGTATTTTTCCTGCAGTATAACCCAAAACAAGGTACTGAATCTGTTCGCGATTCAATTCCTTTCCATCCCTCTTAGCCTGGATGATATCATAAGCTCTCATTATTTATTTTTCCCTTCCAAATTATTCTGCCTAAATCCCAAAGGTAGTAATTCTCTAAGCAAATAAGAACGTACCTCCTTACCCTGACAAACCAACACCAGAAAAGTATCCGGATCACAAAATTCCTGCATAACTTGGCGGCATACACCGCAAGGAGTGCAATACTCATCACAATCCTTTCCTTTACCGCCTGCTACAGCAATCGCACTAAAATTGCGTTTCCCTTCATTTATTGCTTTAAACAAAGCTACTCTTTCTGCACACACCGTAGGGCTAAATGCAGCATTTTCAATATTTCCCCCGGTATAGATTGATCCATCTTTGCAAAGCAGCGCAGCGCCTACCTGGTAACCGGAATATGGTGCATAAGATGTTTCGCGTGCTTTTTGCGCTAACTCCATTAAATTCTTTTTCTGTAAACTCATCATTTCTCACTTCTTATATATCTGAGCAAAACTTTTTCCGATACAGTCATATTTCACATCCAACCATTGGGCAATTGTTGCTGCCACATCAGCAAATGTATCCCTAGTTCCCAAGCACTGTGGGCTAATCTGTTTCCCATAAACCAGCAAGGGAACATATTCCCGCGTATGATCGGTTGTCGGATATCCTGGATCGCAACCATGATCAGCTGTAATAATCAATATATCTTCTTTTTCCATGTGGATTAAAAAGTCGGAAAGCCATTGATCAAATTCACTAAGCGCTGCCGCATAACCATCGATATCATTTCGGTGACCATAAAGCATATCAAAATCTACTAAATTAACAAAACACAATCCCTCAAATTTTTCCTGCTGAAGTTGTTTTGTCAATTGCAAACCCTCCGCATTTCCATGCGTTTTCATGCTTTTCGTAATACCACGTCCTGCAAAAATATCAGATATTTTTCCCACTGCCAAAACTTCTTTTCCTGCTGATTTTAATGCATCAAGTAAGGTTTGCTTAGGCGGTTCAAGCGAAAAATCTCTGCGATTAGCGGTACGCGTAAAATGTCCATCTTCTCCTGTAAAAGGTCTTGCAATAACACGTCCAACACTGTGTTCGCCCACCAATATTTTCCTGGCTATACGGCAATATTCATATAATTGTTCTAATGGAACAATATCTTCATGCGCTGCTATTTGAAAAACGCTGTCCGCCGAAGTATAGACAATTAAATCGCCTGTTTTTTTATGCTGTTTTCCATAATCAGCAATAACCTGAGTACCCGAATAGGGGTTATTACATAAAATGCCCCTTCCAGTCTTTTCACAAAATTCTTTAATTACGTCTTGAGGAAACCCGTTCGGATAAACTGGAAAAGGGGTTTCTAAAATTAAACCTGCAAGTTCCCAATGCCCAGTTGTTGTGTCTTTCCCTTTAGAGAGTTCCTTCATTCGCCCATACGCAGCCAATGGTTTATCTACTTGACCCAAAAATCCCAATTCTTCTATATTTCCATAGCCTAAACTTTTAAGGGTATTAATACAAAACTTTGGCGAACAGGAAATGCTTTTAATCGTATTGGCTCCTTCATCACCAAAATCTGATGCATCAGGCAAGCTTCCTGCTCCAACGCTATCCAATACAATCAAAAAAATCTTTTTCATTCTTTTTTCTCCAATTCTACAGCTATATTCAGCGCAATTTCCATCATCTGAGTAAAAGAATTTTCCCTCTCTTGCGCAGAAGTTGCCATACCCGTCAAAAGATGATCCGAGATAGTGCATATCGCAAGAGCCTGTTTCCCGCACCGCGCTGCATTCATATATAACGCTGCTGCTTCCATCTCAACAGCCATAACGCCCATTTTTTTCCATTGCTGAGTAGATTGGGAATCATCACAATAAAAAGTATCTGATGAGAGTAGATTCCCTACATGATAAATGGCATTTATTTTCTCTGCCTGTATAACGCCAAGTTGTAATAATTTAAAATCTGCGATCGAAGAAAAACATCCAGGCAAACGATATTGCGATGCGTATGCTGAATTAGTACAAGCTCCCATCCCAAAAACAATATCGCGAATATTGATATTTTCCTGCATAGCTCCCGCCGAACCAATACGAATAATCTGATCTACATCGTAAAATTTAAACAATTCATAACTATAAATTGCCATAGAAGGCATACCCATCCCGCTTGCCATGACCGAAACTCGTACACCCCGATAGATTCCTGTGTATCCTTGTATACCTCGAACATTATTAACCAGCTGAGCTTCCTCTAAATAATTACGAGCAATAAATTGCGCCCGCAACGGATCTCCAGGCATCAGTACAGTAGAAGCAAAATCTCCTTTTTTCGCACTGATATGCGGAGTTGGTGTATGTGACATTGTCTTCCCTCCTAAAATTTTTCGTTTATCTTAGTCTTCACAAGCTTATTTTTTCCTATTCCTTTTTAATAGTATACTATTCTGTGAAAAAAACCAATATTTTTTCCATGTACTTTTTTTTACAATACAATGATTACAATAGAAAAAAAATAATATCAGGTATTTACCACTTGTCATAATCAAGGCATAAAAAAAGGAACAAAACATTTTGTTCCTTTTTTATTTTAATCACAAGCTAGTAGCAATTCCTTCAAACACCATTTCCGGATTCTATACTGATAGCATTAAATGTATCTAATAAGTCTTGTACCTTTGTTTTTTTCTTTTCCTGTTCATGCAGATTTTTTATTATGTTTCCCTCATGCATCATCACCAAACGATTGCCATATTCTACTGCATAACGAAGGTTATGTGTAACCATTAAAGTAGTAATTCCGTGCTTTTGAATTAACTTATCCGTTAAATACATCATTGTCTGCGAAGATTTCGGATCCAACGCCGCAGTATGCTCATCAAGAATTAACAACTTTATCTTCGTCATATTTGCAATCACTAATGCCAAAGCCTGCCTTTGCCCTCCGGATAATGAACCCACTTTAAGATGCATTCGATTTTCCAAACCCATTTCACATTGTTCCAATAAACTTCTATAGTAATCTATCCGTTTCCTGTTTATAGCAAATTTTAATCCAAAGGGCTGCCCTTTATTATCTGCCAATGCCATATTTTCAAGAACAGTCATTCCAGCACAAGTGCCTATTTTAGGATCCTGAAATACTCTTCCGATAAATGCCGCACGCCGATATTCAGATAATGCGGTAATTTCTTTTCCTTCAAAAAAAATTCTGCCCTCTTGCGCCCTTTCTGACCCACAGATCAAATTAAGCATTGTCGTTTTCCCACTTCCATTTGAACCTATAATTGAAACAAACTCACCTTGATTTACACTAAAATTAAAATTTCGGAACAGCACTGTTTCATCAATTGTTCCTTCATTAAATATTTTTATTACATTATTTAACTCAAGAATCATGCTGCCGGCCTCCTCTTATGTTTTTCTTTCTTCATACTCACAACTAGCGCAACAACAAATAAAACTGCCATTAATAATTTTAAGTACTCTGTTGGCAATCCCAGAGCCAGAGCTGTAGAGAGAACCGCTTTATATACTATACTTCCCAATACAACCATTGTCGTTGCCTTTATCTTAGGTATTTTTTTAAAAACGCTCAATCCTACAATAACAGAGGCCAGACCTAATACAACCATACCTACTCCCATCTGTTGATCCGCCGACCCTTTAGATTGCGCTATCACGGAACCTGCTAACGCGGCAAAACCATTCCCCAATGCCAATCCTATAATTTTGCTGACACCAGGATCTTTTGCCAACATAATTACATATTGTTCATTATTTCCGGTTGCCTGTAATAACAGACCAGATTTTGTCTTCAGATATAAATCAAGCAAGATTTTACAAAGCATTGCCATGAAAAAAGAAACAATCAATGTACGAATATAAAATCCACCTATACTTTCGGGTATCAATTTCCCAATTCCTGTATTAAAAATTGTCGGCATCCTAAAAAAAGAAGCTATACTTGTTCCCTGATTAAATAAATATAATAAGACCAAATTAATAGATAATAACCCAGTATATACTAAAATACCGCAAAGCAAAGGGCGTATATGTAACTTTACATGTAAGGCTCCCGTAATAACTCCGCCGAAGGCCCCTGCAAAAAAGCTACATAATAAACATATCCACGGATTTACGCCTCGCAAAATTAAAAGAGCTGTGACAATTGCACCTAAAGGCATGGTCCCATCTACTGAAAGATCCGGAAAATCTAAAATACTATAGGTAATATACAACCCAAGAGCCAATATGGCGTACATAAATCCTTCTTCCAACGTTACTTTGCAGATATTAATAAATACACTCATCTTCTTTATATTCCTTTTATAAAACAAGCCTTTATGGTAAAAGGGCGCAACAAACGCGCCCTTATCTGCTTTCCAACATCAAGCAGTTTAATGTTCGTCTACAAAAACTGCATCAGCATATGCTTCTGGCAATGTAAGTTTAAATTTTTCCATCACACTCTTATTAATAAAAAGTGTTGTTTCTGTAATGGACTGAACCGCCATCGTTGAAGCATCGCTCCCATTTAATATATCCAAGGCCATATTTCCTGTAACCCTTCCAAGCTCTATATAATCTAATCCAACCGATGCAAGGCAGCCATTTACCACTTGTTCTTCTTCAGAGCCGTAAACGGGTATACCTGCTGCTTCAGCTTGCTCCAACAGTACACTCAAATTATTGACCACATTATTATCAGTAAAATTATTAATACAATCAACTTTTGTGACCAGACTGGCAGCAGCTTGCGGAATATCTGCTGCATTTTGTACACCTTGTTCAACAATTTCTATTTGTTTTTCCTTTGCTATTTCTTTTAACCTTGCCAATTGTGAAATTGAATTTGCTTCGCTGGTTGTATACAATACACCAATTGATTTTAATTCGGGCTGCATTGTTAAAATCATCTCCACCTGGGCTTCAAGATCCAATATATCTGACGTTCCAGTACAGTTTCCCCCTACATTTTCAAATGAATCAACCAATCCCGCGGAAACAGGATCTGAAACTGCACAAAAAACAATTGGAATTGATGTATTCGCCGCTGCAGAATAAGCAGACACAGCAGCAGGTGTAGCAATTGCAATAATCAAATCGTAATTTTTAGAAACCATATTCTTAGCAATCGTATCACAAGTCGGTGAATCAAAATTCCCATCCTGTCGATCTATCTCAATATTCATCTCTGCTTCTTTCAGTGCTTCTTCTACTCCTTTATAACAATTATCCAAACTGGGATGGCTACCATACTGAATAATACCAACCGTAAAACGATCAGAAATATCACTTACACCCGTTTTTTCTTCTTCGCTAATTTGGGTGTTGCTTATTACTTCTTGCGTTTGTTTGCAGGAAACAACACCAAACATCAACATAACCATTGCGACAATTAATATCCCAAATTTATTTCGTCTCATCAGAACTCTCCTTTTTATTTTAAAATAAAAAACTCCTGCCCATCATAGGACAAGAGTAACTTGCGGTACCACCTATGTTCAATTTTTCTCTCATAACATCATATAACAGAAAAATTGCCCTCAATCACGTACTATCATACATGTGCCGCGATAACGTACAGCATACGTCCTGCTTTGGTAAAACAAACACCTTACAGGCCCTCATAAGTCCATTCACAAATAGCCCGCTATTGCATTCCCATCAGCTGCAACTCTCTGAAAGCGGAACATCATTCATTACTTTTCTCAATCACAGGTTTTTCTTTGAAAAGATGATATCATTATCTAAAAAAAATGTCAACTCCGTTTACATATTTATCATTTATTCAGTCTATCTTTTCTCCTCTTGCTCTCCACATAAGGAATTGTTATAATTTTTTTAGACATATTATATTTGAGAAGGAGATACCCTGTTATGGCACTGATTCATTGCAATTTCTTTTCTAAAGCCCTGCAAAGCCCTGCAAATGAATACCGACATCAATGTTATTATTCCAACACCGCACCCCATGGAAAATCCATTGAATCCGGGAAATTATTTTCACAATGGCGCTAAATATCAAACATTGTATTTATTACATGGAACATATGGCGACTATACTGATTGGCAACGCCTATCATCAATCGAAAAATATGCTCAATTTGCTAAATTAATGGTTGTCATGCCTTCCGGCGCCAATGCCATGTATCAGGACATGGTTTACGGTCCTCAATATTTTACCTATCTTACTGAAGAGCTGCCTCAATATGTGCGCACACTTTTCCCTTCCAGCCAAAAAAGAGAAAACACCTTTATCGGTGGGCTTTCCATGGGTTCAATGGGGGCTTATAATGCGGGTATCCGACACCCCGATGTATATAGTAAAGTCATCGGCTTATCCGGTGGAATGAATTTTCTCTCTCTTAACAATGAAACGGCGAAGGCAGAAAACCAAGAAGAAGATACTCCACCTTGGCCTTTTAAAGCAATCCTTCCTCCACCATATGACGGCAAGAACACAGGAATGGACGATGAACCTATTCTCCGTTCACATGTAAAAAATGGAGTTCTTTTACCGGATTTTTATCTTGCTGTGGGTACAGAAGATTTTATTTATGCGCTATCCCAAAAAACCAGAGCAATTATGGCTGAATTAAAATTAAATTTTACTTATGAGGAAGGGCCCGGAATCCATGATTGGAATTTTTGGGATGAATATATCCAACATGCCATCAAGTGGTTAAATTTAAAAGGAACAACTGTAGAGGAATAGAAAAAGCAGAAACAGAGTTTCTGCTTTTTCTATTCAACGATCTTCTCGAAAGTACGGAATGCCTAAATTTTCCGGTGGCTGATTTTCTTTTTTCTTTCGTAAGCTGGTCAAAATTAAAACCAAAATTGTTGCAACATAAGGAAGCATTTTAAAAATTTCCTGTGTACTACGCTGTAATCCCGGAATATATAAATATAAAATATAAAGACCACCAAAAAGAATTGAGCCCCAAATTGCGTTTATCGGCCTCCATAATGCAAAAATCACTAACGCAATGGCTAACCATCCTCTATCACCAAATCCATTGTTTGTCCATGTTCCACCGGCATATTCCATAACAAAATACAATCCACCTAAGCCACAAATTCCTCCACCTATGCAAGTAGAGAGATATTTATATTTAGTTACGTTAATTCCTGCCGCATCAGCTGTTGCTGGACTTTCTCCTACTGCACGTAAATTTAGTCCTTTTCTTGTTTTCTGTAAAAACCAAGTAATAAATACTGCTAATATTATACTCAGATAGGTCAAAAATCCATACGAGAAAAAAATATCTCCAATGACACCTAATTCTGATAACCATGGAATTTTAGCCGTATAGGCAGCGCTGGTTACAGGCAAAGAGATTTGCCCTACTCCCCCTGCCAGTTGGGAAAGAGAACCGCCAAAAAAATTACCTAATCCAACCCCAAATGTTGTCAGGGCCAACCCTGCAACATTTTGATTTGCCCTCAACGAAATCGTCAACACACTGTAAATAAAACCGCCTAAAGATGCACATAAAAACGCACAGGCAAAAGAAAACAGAACTGCAACAATTCCATTTGGTGTCGATGTATAATTTTCATAAAGAAACGCACTCACCAACCCACCGATACCACCCATATACATCATACCGGGCACACCTAAATTCAAATTTCCGGATTTTTCAGTCAGAATTTCTCCCGTTGCACCAAACAAAATTCCTATTCCCTGCGCAATTGCTTTTTGAATAAAAATAATAACCGTGCTCATTTTTAATTCTCCTTTTTGCGATGGCCTTTATTTACTCTATAATGAATAAAGAACTCACATCCCAATACAAAAAACAAAATAATACCTGTCAGTACATCTGAGGCATATTCATTCAGATTAAATTGCGAAGCAATTTGTATCGATCCTTTTTCCATAAAAACCAGCAAAAAAGAAACCAAGACCATCACAAATGCATTTAATTTAGAAAGCCAAGCGACAATAATCGCTGTAAATCCTCGCCCTCCTGCCGTATTTGTAGAAATTGTATGGCTGGCACCACTTACCAAAATAAATCCTGCAATTCCACATAACGCACCTGAAATAGCCATTGTCCGCATAATCACCTTTTTTACATTGATCCCCGCATATCTTGCCGTATTTTCACTTTCTCCAACAACGGCAATTTCATATCCTTGCTTAGTATATTTTAAATAAGCATACATTACAATCGTAATAACCAAAACAATAATCACATTCCAACCATATGTCAATCCAAATAATGGTTTAAACCAACCGGCTTCAGTTATAGAGTTGATAATTCCTACAGCATTTGAACCGGCTGGGTTTTCCCAAAAAACAATACAAAAACTCACCAACTGCATAGCAACATAATTTAACATTAATGTAAACAGAGTTTCATTAGTGTTCCATTTTGCTTTAAAAACTGCCGGCATAAATCCCCACAATAATCCTGCAAGAGCACTAGCTAAAAGCATAACCGGAAATAGGATTATGGAAGGCAATGCATCTCCGGCATAAATCATAATTGCAGCCGTAACCAAACCTCCCATCAACACCTGACCTTCTGCACCCACATTCCAGAACTTCATTTTAAACGCAGGGGTAATTGCTACGGCAATGCATAGTAAAATAAGTGAGTCGCGCAGGGTAACCCATGTCCGTTTTTCTGTTCCAAGCGCCCCCTCAAAGATTGCCTCATATACTTGAATCGGATTCAATTTTGTTAAAAAGTAAATCACTGCCGCACATACAATTAATGAAATCAAAATTGCGCAAATCCGAATTAACCAAGCCCTCCAAAGCGAAAGTTCCTCACGTTTTGAAACTCTGAACAAGGGTTCTTTATATACTGCATGGTTCTGTTTTTGCATTATTTCTGGTTCTCCTTTACCGTGTGCATCATTAATATACCGATTTTATCTTTTGTTGTTTGGCGTGCATCAACAATCCCACTGACTTTTCCATTGGAAAGCACCAATATACGATCGCATAGTTGTATCAATACATCTAGATCTTCTCCAACACAAATTACCGCAACTCCATTCTTCTTTTGCTCATTGAGCAAATGATATATTGTATAAGAAGAGTGAATATCTAATCCTCGTACCGGATAAGCCACCATTAATACCGTTGGCGAAGAGGCAATTTCTCTGCCCACTAGTACTTTTTGCACGTTTCCTCCGGAAAGGCGACTGACCGGCGTATCAACCCCAGGTGTGTTGATTTGTAATTCTTCAATTACTTTTTCCGCAAGATTTTTAGGTTTTTTTCGATCTACAAAGAAAAATTTTCCTTTTTTATAACTACGGATCATCATATTGTCCGTCATATCCATAGAGCCGACAAGTCCCATACCCAAACGATCTTCCGGCACAAAAGAAAGTCTTATTCCGAGTTTACCAATATTAACTGCATCCATTGCGGATATTTCTAAAGCTTGGTTCGCATCAGGTGCAATATATTCTATACTTCCTTCTTCAATCGGCTGCAACCCGGCAATTGCTTCCAATAATTCTCGCTGTCCGCTTCCGGCAATACCTGCAATACCCAAAATTTCTCCGCTGTATGCCTCTAAACTGACATGATCCAGTGTCGTTGCTCCTTCTTTATTTACGCAAGTAAGGTTTCTAAGAATCAGACGTTTTTGAGGGTCAACAGGATTTGGGCGTTCAATATCTAAATTGACTTTTTCTCCCACCATCATTTCTGTAAGCAATTCTACAGTTGCTTCATGAGTAGGAATGGTGCCTATATATTTTCCCTTTCGTAATACAGTAACTCGATCAGATAACGCCATTACTTCTTGCAGTTTATGTGTAATAATAATAATCGCCCTGCCATCATCGCGCATATTACGTAATACGGCAAATAATTTATCCGCTTCCTGAGGTGTCAGTACAGCGGTTGGCTCGTCCAGAATCAAAATATTTGCTCCACGGTATAACATTTTTACAATTTCTACCGTCTGCTTTTGAGAAACCGACATTTCGTAGATTTTTTGATATGGATCTAATTCAAAGCCATATTTTGCCGTCAGCGCATTTATTTTTTCAGCAACTTCCTGTAAATTCAAGCGCAACTTCCCAGGCAATCCTAAAACAATGTTTTCTGCTGCTGACAACACATCAATCAGTTTAAAATGCTGATGAATCATGCCTATTCCTAAA
Organism: uncultured Clostridia bacterium; assembly: GCA_944347775.1. Taxonomy (GTDB): domain Bacteria; phylum Bacillota; class Clostridia; order Christensenellales; family Christensenellaceae; genus QANA01. The sequence continues at coordinate 16,342 of CALVMT010000002.1, forward strand.
TGATAAGCATCTTTTGGAGAACGGATTGCCACTTCCTGCCCATTAACAAAAATCTGACCTTCATCAGGAAAATAAATTCCCGAAATAATGTTCATCAACGTTGTCTTACCACTACCATTTTCGCCAAGAACCGAAAGAATTTCCCCCCGCCGCACATTCATACACACTCTATCGCTGGCTGTAATTTTTCCAAACCGTTTGGTAATATTTTTTAATTCAATGGCATTTATTTGTCCCAAGCCCATCCTCCATTCTGCTTTTTCCCTTTTCGCGCCTACAGTATCAAAAAATTTTTATTTAAAACCACAAGACGGAGCTGTTTTCAGCTCCGCCCATATGGATATCTTTATTCAATAGCGGTAATTCCGTCAATAATAAGATTAAATGCAGGCGCTGAAGCCAACTCCGATTCATGGAAGTATCCATCGTAAATATACTCATTACCATTGTCATCCTGATAAGAAGTCAACGTCTCTCCCTTTACTGTCCATGTAGATGTATCAAAAACATGTAACGTGCCACTTTTAATTGCTTCTTCTACTTCCGCCACTTTTTCCGCAGTTCCTTCAGCAACAGCACTCTCATTTAGTTCTGTAATTTTATCCGCTCCATCTGCATAGCCTCGGCACCAATCCACTACAATTTCCTCTCCATTAATCATGCATTCAGTTGCATAAGTAACATACGGTGCCCAGTCAATAGATGCTGAAGTCAAGGCTTGTGTTGGCGCTACAGAAATCATAGAAATATTATAGCCGACAACCGGAACTCCTTTTGCTTCACAAGCCGTTGCAGGTCCGGTAGTATCAGAATGTTGGCTGATCAAAACACATCCGTCCGCAATTAATGCTTCCGCCGCTTCTTTTTCTAAATCAAAGCTGGACCAATCATTGGTATAAGTTACCTTCATTGTGGCCGAAGGACAAACCGACTTTACACCTAAATAAAAAGACGTATAACCGCTAATTACCTCAGCAAATGGAAATGCCCCTACATAGCCGATTACAGCTTGTTGTTCAGTAATTGTCCCTTCGGATATCATTTCATTCAGCTTCATCCCCGCAACAACACCAGAAACATAACGAGATTCATAAACCGATGTAAAATAGTTATGCATGTTAGATAAACCACTTGATTTTGCCTGATTTCCTGTTGCATGGCAAAACTGAACTTGCGGATATTCTTTAGCTGCTTGTATAATATAGGATTCATAATTAAAGCTATTTGCAAAAATAATATTGCATCCCTGTTCTGCCAAATCTACCGCTGCATCATAACACTTTTCATCTTCAGGGGTATTCCATTTAAAAATAAGCTGTTCATCTTTCAACCCCAATGCCTCCTGCATCGCCTTTGCACCATAATAGTGGGCCGCAGTATAGCCTTCGTTTTCATCTCCAATATAGATAAAACCAACTTTTAAATCTTCTACAGCAATACCAGCGATTTCTGAAGACCCGCCAGAAATTCCATCGCTACTCTTCTCCTCCTGGGTTTGTCCTTTGCATGCCGTAAAAGAGAAAACTATTACGACTATTAAAATCAGACAAATCAGTTTTTTCATTATATCTCCTCCCAAAAAAATAAAAAATTTACTTTCAAATCATATACCGAATAATATTTTTTGTAAACTATTTTTAAACATTTTTTGTCAGAAATACGAAAAATTAGCAGTTTTTTATATTAATATTTCGGTATTTGTCAGATAATAAATTGGATATGACTGCCATGCGGCGTTTTTTTCACCAGAATTTGCTTTTCAATCGACTCTCTAAGCATAGATACATGAGAAATAATCCCTACTAACCTGTTTCCACCCGCCAATTCTGCAAGTGCTTGCATTGCCGCTTGCAAAGCTTGTTCATCAAGCATCCCAAACCCTTCGTCTATAAATAATGTATCAAGTTGTATTCCGCCACTATTACTTTGCACAATATCCGAAAAACCTAAAGCCAAACTCAACGAAGCCAGGAATGATTCTCCCCCAGATAATGTTTTTACATCTCTGAATTTACCCGTATCCATATCAAAAACATCCAAATCGAGCCCTGTATGTATGCGTCCATCCGTTATCGTTTGTTGGTTTTTCAAGATAAACCTTCCTCGGCTCATTTTTTGTAAACGGACATTCGCTGCTGCGATCACTCTACGAAAATAAAATTGCAAAACATATGTTTCAAATGTAATCTTTCTCGCACCTGGAAGCGTTCCCTGCATTGTCCGATTCAAGTTTTCCCATAATCCACAAACTTGTACAGCCTGTAAAAGTTGACGATTACATCTTTTTAATTGACTATAAAGTTGATTATTATTATCTTGCTTAATATCCAAATATCGTTCCTTGCCGCGCAACAATTCAATTTGAGATTTTAATTCGTCAAGCTGTTTGGATAGCTGATTGATATCCTTTTTTTCTTTGTTTCCCCACTGTTGACGTAAGCGACATACGCTTTGATTCGCTGTTGCTAAATTTGTTTGATATGTCTGTATTTTTTGGGACAACAACTTTATTTCCTGTTGTGAAATCATCGACTGTTCATATTCCTGTTTTGTCGAAAATCCTGCTTTTCCCCTTTCCTCTATAAAATTCTCTTCCTCTTCTTGTGCCTCTTTTTGTGCTTCTTTCTTTGCAGAAAGTGCATCTTGTACTTGCGTCTTTATATTTTGTAGACACAATTCGGCCCGACGAAAATTTTCATTTGCCTGTTTGAATTCTTTCTTTATCAAATCTATCTGTCGGCTCAAACGTTCTCTTTCTTTGGAAAAGTTTTTCGCATATGCCTCTGCTTTTGTTATTTCTATTTCTTTTTTGGCTAACTGCTGCAATTGTTGACAAACCTGGCTTATTTCTATCTGTACTTTGTTTACCTCCATTGTTCTTTCTAAAGCCTCCTGTTCCGCCTGAACACGTTCAGATTCTGCCTTACGCACTTCCTCTTCACGCGGAACATCACTTGGTAACGCGGCAAGATGCGGATGCTCTGTTGAACCACAAACAGGGCAGGGTTGATCTGGCTTTAATCCAGCCGCCATTAATCCCGCCTGTACTCTTAAAAAAGTGCTACTGAGCTGCTGATAATACAATTCTTTACGTTCTTTCTCAGCAATGGCCTGATCAGCCGAATCCCTTGCTTTTTTCCATCGTTCATATGCAGTACCTCCTTTTTCCATTAACGGTATTGCCTGTTCAATCATATGCAAACGTTTCAATAAGAAATCGATTTGATCATTTTTTTGGCGAGCCTGTTCTAACTCCTGTTCTACTGTCAACAATTCCCTTTCTTCTTTTTCCTGCTGTTTTATCAACTCCTGATATAACTGACTTGCCCTTTGCAATCGAAAAGCACTTTGACTTACTCTATATGCATAAGGTTGTACTTTCCATGCAGCCTGCGCTCTTAATAGTTTTTCTTCTTCCCTCTTCATATCATTTTGTTGTCTACATAATAAATCAAGATAAACTTTTTCTTTTTCGAGTTGTTCTATTCCTAAATTGCAGGTTTTCGCAGCATTTAATATAGATAAGTTCTCCTCTTGTTGTCTTTCTGCCTGATCCAATTGTTTTTTATAGAGTTCATGTTGTTTACTATCCAGCATATTTTGTTTTTCCAATACTTTAAGCAGATCATCCGATCTTCCAATGCTTTGAGATAGTTGTGCAAATTCCTGTGCGTAGGCGTCTTCGGGATCAAAGCGAATTTGCGCAATTAACTGCTCATACTGGCGTATTCCGCTATCACAAAATTGTTTTGCCTGTTGATAGTGTTTTTGTACCTGTTCACCCAATTTATTATAAACCACAGTATTAAAAATACGCCGAAAAATCTTTGTCCGTTCTATACTGTCTGCATGAAGTATTTTACGGAAATCTCCCTGTGCAATCATCACAGTTTGAGAAAACTGTGTTTCATCTAAACCCAGCAAGTCCTGTACTTTTTGCGTTGCCTTTGCAGGACCGTTCCAGCTTTCTCCGCTTTGCACATCAAGCAAACATGCATCGTGTTTTTCCAAAACAGGCTTCCCTCCTCTTTTAGCGGGGCGGAAATAGTCCGGATTCCTATGCATAATATATTTCCTTTTTCGATGTACAAAACAAAATTCCACATATGTCGGTACAGAAGATTCCGCAAAGTCACTTCGCAGCGTCCTTGTACTTTTTCTCTCACGTCCTCCGCTGACGTTACCAAACAATGCAAAAGTAATCGCATCAAAAATGCTCGTTTTTCCGGCTCCGGTATCTCCTGCAATCAAAAAAATACCTGACTCTCCAAGCAAAGAAAAATCCAATATTTCTTCATTTCCATATGGACCAAATGCACTCATTTTCAGATAAATGGGTTTCAATCCTTTTCTTCCTCCACTTCCCTTAATGCCTGTCTAATTAAAAGCATGCGTTGTTCATCTGGTAAAATACCATTGTTCTGCAGCCGGTAAAAATCATAAAAATGTTCTATTGGGGATTTTTCTTCTGTCTGTACAGACTCTATTTCCTGCTCTTGCCCTACTGTTAAATTTTGCATTTTCAAATGCAGTAAATTGGGAAAATTAATTCGTAATGCCCCCATAGCATCCAGCAACATTGTTTTATCGTTCAACGTAATTTGCAGATAATCCTCACTATAAGGGGACTGTAAAAGCTCTTCCATTGTTCCGTTTAGCACTCTCATGTCTCGCAGAGGGACAAATGGCAACTTTTCCACCTGAGCAACACCTTGTCCATCTATTTCTACAAATAATGCAGATTTAATTTGCGTTGCTTCATCAAAAGAATATTTTAAAATAGACCCACTGTATCTCATTTTTCCATTTAATAAAGCCTGTGGACTATGTAAATGGCCAAGAGCCGTATAGCAAAATTTTTCAAACAGCTCTGCCGGTATCTGATCTAATCCCCCAATGCTCCGCTCTTCAGATTCACAAGTCCTTGCTCCGCAAACATATTGATGTGCGACCAATACATTACGATCTTTCTCATCTATTTGCGTATTTTGCAATATCACTCGAATTGCCTCTTCATAACTGTTAATCTTTTCATTCGGAAAAAATCTCCGTACATGTGCTGGTCGGACAAAAGGCAATAAATATAAATTCAGAGAGCCATATATATCGTATAATGTTATTTTTTGCAGTGTCCCGCAAAATCGTTCGGTTGCATATATCCCTCCTTTACGCAAAATAGAGGAACAGTATGAAATTTGCGCCGAATTATCGTGGTTTCCACTAATCATATATACTGGCATTCCCTGCATAGAAAGCTGTGTAAAAAAAGTGTCCACTACTTCGATCGCCTGCGCAGAAGGTTGTGTTTTATCATAAATATCCCCTGCAATTAACACACCATCACAGTTTCTCGAATGCGCCATTTCAAGAACTTGTTTTAAAATGTATTTTTGATCTTCCAAGAGGTCAACATTATAAATTCTTTTTCCAATATGTAGATCCGAAATATGTAAAAACCGCATCACAATGCCTCATTTCAAAATATATTTTATTATAATCACTTTCTTCATTTATGTAAACTTACTCAAGTTGTGATATAATGAGTCATATTATCCGCGGGAGATTTACATGAAATATAATGACCTTTGGCAATACCTCCTCACCGTAAAAAAGCCAATTTATCTTTACGGTATGGGGAATGGCGCAGATATGATTTTAAAAAAACTAGCTTCCCTTGGCCTACAGGCAACCGGCGTCTTTGCCAGCGATAATTTTGTACGACATCAACGCTTTCATCATTTTACCGTATGTACTTACGCGCAAGCAAAGGCAATACATCCTCAAATGCTTGTATTAGTTGCTTTTGGCAGTAATCTTCCAGAAGTGATTAAAAACATTCAGCATATCGCTTATGAACAGGAAACATATGCACCATCTCTTCCTCTTTTTGGAGATGATTTTTTTACTTCTTCTTATGCATCTATACATGCCAGCGCATTAGAACAAGCATATTCTTTATTAGAAGATGATATTTCCCGTAAAACCTTTCGCGAATTAATTGCCTATAAAATAAGCGGTCGTCTCCAACATCTTTGGGCTTGTGAAACAGCACAAGCACAAGTTTTTCAAACTTTTTTTACCTTAAATAAAGATGAAATCTATGTAGACATGGGCGCATATGACGGAGATACAATTTTGCAGTTTACTGAATTATGCCCATGCTACTGCCATATATATGGAATAGAGCCTGACAAAAAAACGTTTCGTAAACTAATCAACAATACGGCGCATCTTGCCCGGACCAGTTTATGGAATGTTTGCAGCGGCGCAAAACCACAATTTGTCAGTTTTGATGCAAAAGGAGGGCGACAATCTGCACTGGGAAGCGGAAAGCTTATGCCTTCCTATCCATTAGATCGTATTTTAAATGATTCTCCCATAACTTATATTAAATTAGATATCGAAGGGCAAGAAGCTAATGCCTTATGCGGAGCAAAACATAGTATTCGACGTTACAAACCAAAATTACTTGTTTCCGCATATCACCGTAGCGAAGATTTATTCCGTTTGCCTTTACTCATTAAAAATCTGCACTCTGATTATAAAATTTATTTGCGTCATCATCCCTACGTTCCCGAATGGGACACAAATTTTTACTGCATTTGAGTTTTTATGTAGTCATACTATCATAAAATAAATAATACTTTTCATTTTGTAATCAGTATATTCTATTTTATAGGAGGTTCTCCGCATGCAATACCCTTTTGCAGATGCGCACTGTGATTTTCTTGCTTTTATTCATTCTAAGCATTTTCACATTTCTCATCCAACTCCTTTGCAGCATATTTCCCTTCCCTATTTACAACAAGGTAACGTTAAACTGCAGTTTTTTGCCATGTGGCCAAATCTCAAATGTACACAAAGTGCTACCGAACAATGTTCACGCATGCTAAATGACTATCAATCCATACTTAGGCAATATCATATCTTTCAACCTTTAGATACACATTTTGATTTAAACAATGAAAAAATTTCTACTGTACTGACTATTGAAGGCGGGGAAGCAATCGGTAATGAATTAGATATATTACATCAATTTTTTAATCAAGGAGTCCGAGCCCTTACCTTAACATGGAATTATCCTAATGCCATTGCTCACTCAAGCCTCGAAGGCTCTTCTCTGGGACTGACCGATTTTGGTCGGAAAGTAGTCAAAGAGATGAATACAATAGGCATGGCCATTGATGTCTCTCACCTTAATGATGCCGGCATTGAGGATCTGCTCTGTTTAAGCACACAGCCTATTTTTGCTTCACATTCCAATGCAAGAGCATTATGTAATCACCCACGTTGCCTCTGTGATGACCATATTCGCGCAATTTCACAAATGGGTGGAGTAATCGGTGTAAACTTTTGCTCTACTCATCTCACTACCCATCCAACAGCCAGTCTTAAAAATGTACTGGCGCATCTAGATCATATTATACAAATAGGTGGCATTCATGCCGCATGCATCGGAAGCGATTTTGACGGTATTGACCAATGCCCCATTGGTCTTCCCAATTCTTCGGCGATGCAAAAAATTGCTAATGGATTAAAAGATATGGGATATTCCGACAAAGAAATTTATCAGATTTCCTACTTGAATCTACATGATTATATTATTCAGTTTATTTAGCCAAGAAGCGTTTGTTTAAACAAACGCTTCTTAGTCTGATAACTGAATTAAAACAGTTTTGATTATGAAATTTGATTAATTAGAAGAAGTAGGATAACAGAAATGATACCTGCAATGCATAAAACAATTAAACCGGATATCCAAATACTCTTTTTTCTTAAAATACAGCCTATTGCAGTTGTCAATCCGGAAGCAACTAAAGACAACAATAATAAACCGATAAATGCAATCACTGGCTGCATTCTATAACCTCCTGCGCATTCGGCGGTGCTGCTATAATGCCTTTAATCTTTTTCCCTTCCGCCAAAAACATTTTTTCATGTTCGGTTTCAATATTTTCTTTAAAACATCGTTTGGAAAAATCATCACTTTCAAACAAAATACTCCATCCTGCTTCTTCCAGATAATGATGCGTATCTATAAATAAAAGTTCATCATCTGTTTTAAAATATAATTTCGCACCCGGTTTCATAATCATTGCATATAGCTCTAACTGTCTCGGATAAGTCAAACGATGTTTTTTATGTTTACGTTTCGGCCATGGATTACAAAAATTGATGTATATTCCATCAACTGCATCTTCTTTCGCTAATATTTCATGCAAACGTTCAATATTCCAGCTCATGATTCGCACATTATGCGGTTCTTCCGATGCAAATGCCGCTTCAACATTTCGCTTTGCTACAACAAGCATTTCGTCTTTAATATCAATAGCCAAAAAATTATGGTGCTGTTTACGATATGCCAATTGCGCAATAAAACCGCCTTTCCCGCATCCCAACTCCAAATATAAAGGTGCGCTTGGGCTCTTAAATTGTGCTTTCCATTTTGTCCGATACTCTCTGGGCTTTTTTATAAAAAAGGAACAAGATTCCAGTTCTGGTCGCGCGTAAGGTTTTTTTCGCATCCTCATGCTTTACTGTACTCCTTTTTCCATGATTTTATCATTATATCAAAATCAACTCTTCTACTCAAATATATCTAAAAAATTAAATTGACAACATGTGAGACTTGTCACTTTTTTATTTATTCGGTATACTAAAAAAAGTATATTGAAAGGTTGTTGCTTATGCGTTATCCTGTGGCTACAATTTCTATGCAGAATGGTCAAAAGATTGACATTGAACTGCGCCCTGATCAAGCACCTAATACCGTTGCCAGTTTTATCTATTTAGCCAATAGTGGTTGTTTCGATCATTACCCCATTTCGCGTATTGTTCCCGGCTATGTTGTTGATGTGAGCTATACCGCCTTTAATAATTCAAAATGTAAATATCTTATTGCCAATGAATCTCGTTGCTGTGGCTTCTCTAATACTCTGCGTGTCGAACCAGGTGTTATTGCTATGGGAGGATATCCGCAAGGAATTGCCGGTGGCGAATTTTTCTTTCCCCTTGCCTATTTCGATAAACTCGATGGCCATTATCCTGCATTTGGCACTATTATGACGGGACTGGACGAAGTGATGCGCTGGGGAAACGTTCCCATACATCCTGTAGATTACCCTCTTTGCCCAGAAATTCAAATTAATACCCCAATACAGCCTTTAATTATCGAGCGTATCCATGTTGAAACATATGGGCTAAATTATCCCCGTCCAACTATTCTTCCCATGACGCAGAAACCGCCTGGCTGGTGATTATTTTAAACAAAACTACTGTGCGGAGCTGCAGGGCGAAATCGTTATTTTTAGATTGCATCGATCTAAGAAGGTTTTATTGGATATTCTTTATGTTATTGCAAATCAAGCAGTTATGATTGCTGCATTCATGTTTATTGGTTTTATCAGTAATAAGCTCAAAATTCTTACACAAGATGCCAATAATTATATTACTGATCTATTGGTTAAAGTAATTAGCCCTATTGTCATTTTTGTCTCTTACCAGCGCGATTATGATAGCCAACTTCTTACAAATCTTGGTATTGCAGCTATGCTTTCTTTTCTTGCTTTCCTTATCAGTATTGGGCTTGGATATCTGCTTATTCCGCAAAAAAATATCGATCACCATGTAGTCGAACGTTTTTCTGTAATTTATCCCAATTTGGGGTTTATGGGACTTCCTCTGGTAAATGCTGTATTGGGTTCAGAAGGCGTATTATATGTTACAGCTTCTATGGCAGTTTTTAATCTTTTTTGTTGGACACAAGGTGTAATCATGATGAGCGGAACATGCAGCCTTAAGGATATGTTGAAAAAATTACTTTCTCCTTCAATTATTGCTGTTGTCGTTTCCCTGGCATGTTTTTTATTGCGTATAAAATTACCAAATATATTCCTGAATCCATTACAAAGTATTTCTGATACCAATACACCGTTGGCAATGATTGTTATAGGCTCAACAATTGCACAAACAAATCTTCTGCAAACCTTTACCAAACCTAAACTTTACTATACAGCAATCTGCAGGCTTTTGATTATCCCCGCTGTGACTTTTATTGTATTTTATTTCCTTCACACGGAATATTTGGTCAGTTCTGCCGTAATGTTAGCAATGTCTTGTCCAACAGCAACGTTTTGTGTAATTTTTTCTATTATTTATAAAAAGGATTATCGTTATGCTTCAGAGATTGTCGCTTCTTCCACTTTATTTTCTATGGCAACACTTCCGTTAGTTGTCTGGGCTTGTTCTGTCTTTTTATATCGATAAAACTTTTTTATTATGTTATAATGCTTATAAAAATCCACTTTAATAGTCTATAAACCAACCATGATACGACGTACACGAATCAAAAAGTTTTTTTCTTATTACCGGCCTTACTTGCGGCAATTAATCTTTGTTCTACTTTGTGCATTAATCTCTTCTGCTGCAGCGTTATTCTTTCCATTAACCGCGCGCTATATTGTCCAACAATTATTTTCTTTCCCACAAAAAGATCTTGTCTTGCCTTGCCTTCTTCTTTTTTTATTTATCGTAATTGAGTTTGGCTGTAGTTTTTATTTTGATTATTTTGGTCATTCATTAGGAGCACAAATGGAAAATGATATGCGTCAGGAACTTTTCTCTCATATGCAGAATCTTTCCTTTTCCTATTATGATACACATCAAATAGGCCGTTTAATGTCATCATTGACACATGATTTACTCAACCTTTCCGAACTATATCATCACGGCCCGGAAGACTACATTGTTTATGGACTTCGTTTTATTGGCGCATCTATTATTTTATTTTCGATTAACCCGTTTTTAACTTTTTTGCTTTATCTTTACGTTCCCGTCATGTTGGCTGTCACTATTTTTTGCAGCCGCCGTATCCGTCGAATATCAGCGCAAAATCAACAAAATATTAGCACAGTAAACGATCAGGCTGAGGATATTCTTTCAGGTATACGCACAGTACAAGCCTACTGTGCGCAAAAACAAGCGTGCAAAAGTTTTTCCGCTCAGGCAAACGCATTTCTATCCAGCCGAAAAAAAGTATATTTAGAAGAAACATATCCTTCTCAAGGGTTACTTTTCCTTTCTCGTTTAATGTTTTTAACAACATTATTAGCTGGTGGAATAAGCATTTTACATGGTACATTAAGCCTTGCTGATCTTCTTGCTTTCCTTCTGTATATCAATTATCTTACTGAGCCAATTGAAAAACTCGCCTGGATGACAACACAATTGCAAGAAGGCTTGGCCGGCTTTGATCGGTTCATGAATATCATCGAAACTCCGCCTCAAATTGTTGATTTGCCGGATGCAATCCCATTAGAAAATATTTCAGGAGAAATTTCTTTCGAGCATGTAAGTTTTCGTTATCATGCTCAAGAACCGGAAGTATTACATGATTTAAGTTTCCGTATTCCTGCCGGACAAACTGTCGCTTTTACTGGCCCCTCCGGCATTGGCAAGACAACAATATGCGCGCTTATTTCAAGGTTTTACGAACCTCAAAAAGGGCATATCTTAATTGATGGAAATGATATTTCTCAATATACTTTATCCAGTCTTCGTTCACATATTGCATCAGTGCGTCAGGATGTTTATTTATTTAATGGCACAATTTCAGATAATATTAGATTAGGCAAACCGAATGCCTCTGAAGCAGAGATAATTGCCGCAGCCAAAAAAGCAAATGCTCATCATTTTATTGCTAAATTACCAAATGGATATCAGTCGCAGGTCGGTCCTAAGGGGATTCGGCTCTCTGTAGGGCAACGGCAGCGCATCGAAATAGCTCGGGCTTTTCTAAAAAATGCCCCCATCCTTATTTTGGATGAAGCTACCAGTGCATTAGATTACCAAAGTGAGAAAGAGGTACAACACGCTTTAGAAGCGCTTCGTACAAACCGAACCACAATAATTATTGCTCATCGACTTTCTACTATTCGACATGCCGATTGTATTATTGTTTTAGGCAAACAGGGAATTTTAGAACAAGGATCCCATTCTGAATTATTATCCAAAAACGGATTATATGCTCAATTATACAAAACTCCTACGGAAAATTGCGATACATATAGTTTAATTTAGTTTTAAAAAAAGGAAGAGAAAACATTTCGTTTTCTCTTCCTTTTTGGGCTTAAAGTTCCGCTTTCCAAAGTCCGTGCAAATTGCAATATGCATATGCAGCAATGACTTTATCTCCTTCGCAAATCATAAATTCCGCTTTAGGTTCAGTATCTGGCAAAAGAGCTTTCCTTTGATTTCCCTGCTTTGTCTGCAAAGAAATCCATGAAATTAAATGTGCTTCTGTCATTGGATGCGCTGCAGAGCCAACACTAACCGTTACATGATTCCCTTCCACTTTAATCACAGGAACGTGTTTTTCTTGCGCAGCATCTGTCGTGTTCGGCTCCATTTTTTGCATATTTTCGCCACAACATTTTACAGGAACTCCCTTATTTTCTACCATAGCAATAATGTTTCCGCAGTGTTTACAAATATAAAATTCTTGCTTCATTTTCAATGCAACTCCTTTTTCATTAATATATATTTATTCTTTTATTGGTTCAAAATAAGAAGCATCGTGTTTACATAGCGGACAAATATAATCCGCGGGCAGTGTGTCTCCCTCATAAACATATCCGCATATTTTACATACAAATCCTTTTATTTGCTTGTTCGGTTTTGTTGAAGGTTTGATATGTTCAAAATAATAAGCATATGTCATTGAAACTTCTTCCGAAAGCACTTTTGCTTCAGTAATTTCCGCAACAAATAATGTGTGCGTTCCATAATCCACGGCACTTATTATTCTTCCCGATAAAAATGCATTGGCATACTTATCTAAATAGTAAAGTCCATTTTTGCTTCTTTGCTTATGATCAAAATTTTCAAATTTATCCACTGCACTGCCACTTTGAAATCCAAAATGCCGGAATAGTTTAAATGGTGCCGATCTAGAAAGGATAGAAAGATTAAATAATCCTGTTTTTAAAATCATCTCATGTGTCTTATTTGCCTTATTTACAGCAAATGCAATCCGCTTCGGTATATCCGTAATTTGGATTGCCGTATTAATAATACAGCCATTATCAAAATTGTCTTCACGTGCAGATAAGACAAACAGCCCATAACTAAACTTATATATTGCATTATCCTGGACTTCGCCCAACATTTGTGTGCATTGCTCTAGTTTATTTAAAGACGCAGAGATTGTTGTAGCCAACGCCTCTAATTGTTCCAACTGCTGTTGTTTTACAGAGGATCTCAAACTGACTTTCTGTTCCAATATTGTCATATTTTTCATTTCGGCAATCATCTCTGTCATCAGCTTACCTGACGTAGGTGCCCAAGAACCATTCTCTATTACTGCCACCGTTCTATTTTGCAAATTATGTGCTTTTAAATCCAAAAGCAAAGTTTCCATTGGGGTAAAAATTCCAGCATTATAAGTCGAACTAGCAAAGACAATATGACTATACCGAAATGCTTCCGCTAAAATATAAGATGGATGCGTTACCGAAACATCATACATTGCAATATGACGCACTCCATTTTCAGATAGTTTTGCGGATAAAATATTTACCGCATTTTCCGTGTGACCGTAAATTGAGCCATAAATAATAAGAACCCCTTCCTCCTCCGGCTCATATGTGCTCCATTTTACATATTTATCGATGATTTCATCCATACCACTACGCCAAATAAATCCATGAAGTGGACAAATCATCTCAATTTCAATACCTGCTGCCTTTTTTAACAATGCCTGCACTTGTGTTCCGTATTTCCCTACAATATTCGTATAATATCTTCTGGCCTCTGCTATATATTCATGGAAAAAATCCACCTGATCTGCATAAATCGGACCGTTTAATGCGCCAAAAGTACCAAAAGCATCTGCAGAAAAAAGTATTTTCTGCGTTATTTCATAACTGACCATGACTTCTGGCCAGTGAACCATCGGTGCCATGACAAACGTAAAAGTATGTTTGCCTACGTTAAGTGTATCTGCTTCTTTGACCAAATGTACCCGGCTATCTACATCAAAATCAAAAAACTGTTTAATCATTGCAGCGATTTTATTGTTGCAGACAACCTTAACATCTGGATAACGTCGCACTACTTCCTGCAATGTCGCACAGTGATCGGGCTCCATATGATTAACAATAACGTAATCCAGCTGTTTATGCGCTAATACATGCTCCAAATTTTCAAAGAACTGCTCGCTGACCGCTTTATCTACCGTATCTAATAACACTGTTTTTTCGTCCAATAATACATACGCATTATATGAAACACCTTGAGGAATTGGATAAATATTTTCAAACAATGCCAAGCGGCGATCACTGGCACCTACCCAATATAAATTTTCTGCGACTTTGCGAGTACAATACATGTAAATCCTCCTAAGTAAAATCTGAAAATATATTTACTTTTAACTATTCTGCAAAAAAATAAACTCCTGCCATCTTTTTTATTATATCACTTTTTCGCAAAAAGACTGTTGCAATTGCAACTTTTATGCAGTATACTAAAAGTATCGTTTTGCGAGGTGACTTCTATGGACAAAAGTTCTATTTTTTCTAATATTAGCACGGAAGAATGGGAGCGCTTAGTACGTTGTTTTCAACCTATTATACAATCTTTTGAAAATGGAGAATATATCATGACCTTTTCCGAGACTTTAGAACGGATTGGCATTCTCCTTTCAGGCACCGCGCATCTTTCTTATATT
>CALVMT010000003.1 GCA_944347775.1 uncultured Clostridia bacterium
GCTTTCTTATCTGGATTTGGTCTTTGCCAAAGCGGCGCTTGCTATCCGGATGAAGGCCTTTCGACCGGTGATGAATAATGAGGGTATAATTTCTATTATGGCAGGCAGGCATCCGCTTATTGATGCAAAGAAAGTTATTCCGGTGACGATACAGATAGATAAAAAGATTAATACGCTGATTATTACCGGACCAAATACAGGCGGAAAAACAGTGACACTTAAACTTGTCGGATTGTTTGCGCTGATGGCGCAAAGTGGATTGTTTTTGCCGGCCGGAGAGAGCAGTTCGCTTCCCGTATTTTCTGCGGTTTTTGCAGATATTGGAGATGAACAAAGTATTGAACAGTCGCTTTCTACATTTAGTTCACATATGAAGAACACAATCTACATCCTGCGTAAGGCCGATAGTGGTTCACTTGTCTTGTTGGACGAAATGGGCGCGGGAACGGATCCTGAAGAAGGGACAGCGTTGGCTCTTGCTGTATTGAATGAACTCACACAGCGTGGTGCACATATTTTTGCAACAACACACTATAGTGAGATTAAAGCATATGCAATGACTGCTGAACGTTTTGAAAATGCAAGTATGGAATTTGATCCCGAGTCATTGCAGCCGACTTTTCGATTGATTATGGGAATGGCAGGCTCTAGCAACGCTTTTCTTATTTCCAAACGTCTTGGCTTGAAAAAAGAGATTATTGATAAAGCTAAAGCATTTATGAGGGAAGAACGTTTGGAATTTGATGACATGTTGTTGCATGCGCAACGGTTGCGTAAAAGTGCTGATCGGAAGATGCAGCAAGCGCAGGAATTGGAAAAACAAGCAAAAGAATCAGAAAAAAAGATTAAAGCTGTAGAACAGGATATTGCTCAACGTCGTGAGAAAGAATTACTTAAAGCACGGCAGGAAGCATATGAAATTGTTCGCGCGGCAAAAGAACAGACAGAACAGATTTTAAAAGAAGCAAGAAAAACGCGCAAACAGACAGAAAGTGAAGCAACGCGGACAACACAGAAAGTACGCGCTGAACTTGATCAAAAGCAGGAACGCCTTAAACGGCAAATTGAACCGCCGAGGAGGATTGCGGGAGGACAAAAAGTCGACCCCAAAAAACTGCTTATCGGAGAAGAGGTGCATATTGTAAGCTTAGATGCAGACGGTGTTGTGCAAACATTGCCTGATGCCAAAGGAATGGTGGGCATACAAGCGGGGATTATGGCGCTGAACATTCATTACAGCGATTTGGAACAAAAGCAGAAAAGCAAACAAAAAGCAGTGCGGACGTCCAGAATTACACTGACACAAAAATCTGTACCTCTTTTTATTAATTTACATGGGTATACGGTGGAGGAGGCAATTGTTGAGGTGGATAAATATCTGGATGATGCATTTCTTGCAGGGATTAAGGAAGTCTCTATTATTCATGGAAAAGGAACAGGAGCATTGCGAAGCGGAATCCAGCAGTATTTGCGGCGACATCCCCATGTGCAGTCTTTTCGATTAGGTAAATATGGAGAGGGCGAAACGGGCGTTACTATAGTGACGTTAAAGTAGTTTTTACTAAAGTTGCCGTGAAGTTACAAATTATTCATAAAATGTATATATAATGGATGAGAAACAAATCAGAATAAACCATCCGGGGAGGAAAGACAGTATGGCTAATAATACAATACTTCTAATGGACGATGATGAGAATATTTGCAAAGTAATTCGCCTATACTTGGAAAAAGAGGGAATGAATGTGCAGGTGGCACATGACGGTGCTGCCGGATTGGAGTTATTTCATAAAGAGACGCCTAATCTGGTGTTGCTTGATATTATGATGCCGGGAATGGATGGCATTGAAGTAATTAAGCAGATACGCAAAGAAAGTTCAGTTCCTGTAATTATGTTGACGGCAAAAGGGGATACGATAGATAAAGTTCTGGCTTTGGAGCTTGGAGCAGACGATTATATTGTAAAGCCGTTTGAGCCAAAGGAGCTTACAGCGCGCATTAAGGCTGTAATTCGCCGTACAGAAACCGTTACCGAAGAGCCTTCGACGATAAAATACGATAATCTCGAAATATCTATTTCAGAATATACCGTAGAATATTGTGGAAAAAAACTGGAGCTCCCGCCCAAGGAATTGGAGCTGCTTTATTTTTTGGCTTCGCATCCAAATAAAGTGTTTACACGCGAACAATTGCTGCAAAAAGTATGGGAATTTGATTTTTACGGCGACTCCCGTACGATTGATGTTCATATAAAACGATTGAGAGAAAAACTGGGTGATGATCAGTCATGGCATATTAAGACTGTTTGGGGCGTAGGGTATAAGTTTGAGGTAGATGAATCAGGGGTGAAGTGATGTTTCGCTATAAAACATTATTTTCCCGTATTCTGACTGTATGTATGGGAATTCTTTTGATAGCGATTCTTTTGCTCAATGTGATTTGTTCAGTTCGATTGCGTAAAAATGCAATCAGTGAAGTGGTTTCCCGGCTATCTGAAGGGTGCAGTGTTATTCATCGGACCTTTCAAGAGTACTACGAAACCGGCGATACTGATGAACAATTGTTTTCCTATGTAAAAGAAATTTCTGAAAAACGCGAGGGCTCTATTTGGATTGCTGACGCATATAATGAGATTGTTATTGAATTAAATTATGATGAAGAGTATGATCTCTATGAAAGTTATGCCCGGAAAAATCAGCAAATTATTGCGCAACAAATTAACTCAGGCGATATGGTTTATACGATCTATGAAAGCGATGGATTGTATTATTCTCCCGTAGTAACGGTAGGGTGTGCGATAAAAAAGGGAGAGACCATAATCGGGGCAATCTATATGAACGGGCAGGTTACCGGTGTTGATACGGTAATTTCGCAGATTCAGCAGACATCTATGGCTGTCATCGGAATTACATTGCTTTTGGCATTGTTTTTCTCTTTTGAAGTTGCCCGTAAAATATCTAAACCGTTATACGATATGAATCAGGCTGCAACAGAACTTGCAAAAGGTAATTTTGACCAACGTATAGAGGTGACTGATCGGGGAGAAATCGGGCAATTGACGCAGACTTTTAACATGATGGCGGAAGCACTGAAAAAATATGAAGATACCCGATCCAGTTTTGTAGGAAATGTTTCGCATGAGTTGAAAAGCCCATTGACGGCAATCCAGGGATTTATCCAAGGCATATTAGATGGAACAATTCGCCAAGAAGAGCAGAGGGGTTATTTGGAAATTGTGTTGTCGGAAGCGAAACGTATGAATTCATTGATTATAGATCTACTGGATTTGGTTAGAATAGAATCTGATCAATTCCCTATGGAGATGACTGTTTGGGATATCAATGAGCTGATCCGTCGTTGTATTATTAACTTTATTGGAAAAATTGACGATAAGCATATAGATCTTGCTGTCAATATTCCGGAAGAAAAGACGGAGGTAAAAGCCGATAAAGATCGGATTACGCAGGTTATCACAAATTTGATGGATAATGCGGTAAAGTTTTGTGAGGAAGGCGGAAGTATTAAAATATGGAGCTATCTTTCTGAAGGAAAGGTTAATATTAATATTTCTAATACGGGAAAGATCATTCCACAGGAAGACCTAAAATATATTTTTGATCGTTTCTTTAAAGTTGATAAGTCGCACAATCGAAAAATACCAGGTACGGGTATTGGGCTTTCAATTGTAAAAGAAATTATTAACCGCCATAATGAAAAAATTTGGGTAAACTCACAAGTGGGTATGGGAACCGTTTTTACCTTTACCCTGGCTTTAGCTGAAGAAAAAAACGGGAAAAAACAGACTAATAAGCGCGAAAAGGAAGGAAGAAATAGCGATGAATCATAGTGATCGTCAGTTTGAGCAAAATTCCAAGTCAATCCAACCGGATCCGGCAGGATATCAGCAGCCAAACCGGAATATACAAGGAAGTGAGTATCAATCATATGAAAACGGATATGGACAGGCGCCGTACATACCGCCTTATGCTCCTTCTTACTATTATCAGCAGCAAATGCAGTGGCAGAACGGTTATGCAAATCCATATCAACAATACTCCTCACCACAAATGTATACAACACAAAATACACAGGCGTATTATCATTACAATACACAGGAAACGCCTAAAAAGAAAGGGAGAACTCTGACAGTACTGGCTATTATCGCAGGCTCATTGGCGTGTTTAATAGTTGTAAGTCTGTTTTTTATCGGAGTACTTATTCCGATGCTGAAAGAAAAACTGGAAAGTGATTACCCTTATGCTTGGCAGGATTGGAACGAGGAATTAGCTGAACCGATAATTAAGGAAGATGATTATCCGCCAGACTCTAGTATAACAAGTATTGGCGGTTCTGCACCGGTGATAGAAAATACGATAAACCCTGTGCCCGAGATTGCAGAGCAGTTGTCACAAAGCATTGTGGGTATTGATGCGTACATGTTAGAAGATGGAGAGCCTTCTTTATATTCTCGCGGAACGGGCTTTGTCATTCATGAAAATGGATATATCCTGACAAACTATCATGTTGTTGTTGAAGGAGACACTTATACTGTTTCACTAGAAGGCGACGATACGCTTTATGAGGCAAAATATGTTGGCGGGGATGCGACAACCGATTTGGCTGTTCTTAAAGTAGATGGGCTTAATTTAAAACCGGTAGCCCTTGGTAGTTCGGAAAATACCAAAGTAGGTGAAATGGCTATTGCTGTAGGTAATCCTGCTGGTGCAAATGCTAACTTGACCGGCAGTGTGACTGTGGGATATATTAGTTATGTGGGAAGAAAATTGAGCTATAACGGATCACAACAAGAATTTTTGCAAATTGATGCCGCAATTAATCCGGGAAACAGTGGAGGCCCCCTGCTTAACAGTAAAGGGGAAGCCATCGGCGTAATTACTCTTAAAAGTTTGATTTCTTCGTATGACGAATATGGTTATCCAATTAATTCCGAGGGGCTGGGTTTTGCAATACCTATTGATACTGCAAAAGAAATTGCATTAGAAATTATTCGTAACGGTTCACTTAAGCGTCCGGGTATTGGTATTTTATATTTGGAATTAACGGCTGAGGAAGCAGCGGAGCAAAATGTAGTACAGGGAAAACAAATACAGGAATTTATGGCTAACAGTCCTGCAGAAGCGGCGGGATTGGAACTTGGCGATATTATTATAAAGTGCAATGATGTTTTACTCAGTGAACAGGATATATTAGTGCAGACAATACAATCGCTTCAGTTGGGAGACACAATTAAACTTACGGTATGGCGCGAAGGGCAGGAATTGGATTTTATTGTAACAATTGCCGATATGAACCATATGGTTGTTTATTAAAAAGGAGGCAGATACTGCCTCCTTTTTTACTGAAAACCAATTGAGTATAGAGAATATACGTACTGAACAAGCTAAGGCTTTACAGATTTGGATGCTTGCAAGAAGCAGCGCCTTCCGAGTGAAATGACAAGATTTGCGAGCAGCAAAACAATAAGCAGGCAAATTCCTGCCAGGATAAATGAAGAACGGTAAGAACCACTGAGATCGAAAAGCCATCCTGAAAAGGGAGAACCGAGGATACTTCCTGCGTTGCTGATAGCAAAAAGACAACTAAAAATTGCAGGAAAGTGGATTGCCTCGCCTTGATATACGCAATGGATTAAATGATTAAGCGTGCCCAAAGAAAGCGAATTTCCATAACCAATGCAGATGACACATATGCTGAGCAGGACGGGGGAACTAGAAGCTGAAAGAAAACAGGCTAAAATAATACCTGTAAACTGTAAACTGCTGATAGACGCAAATAGTGCACGCAACCCAAAATGGTCAAAAACGATTCCTGAAGCGAAATTGCCTAGTGTTGTTCCTAAAGCAAAGAGAATCGATAGTGTGCCAGAAAGGAGGGTTTCATTAACGTTTAAATTGTTTAAATGAGGAATAATACTGGAGAAAGCTTGACTTACACCAAAACCGATAAGAAATTGAAGTATAGCAATAAGCCAGAAGCGCAGTGTATGAAGAACTTGAGTTAATTGTAATTTTTCTTGAACAGGAAGAGATTTTTTTATTTGTTCGTGTTCTATATTCGTATAGCCGTAGGGAAGAAGTCCTTTTTCCGAAGGATATACCTTGATAAGACAAAGTGCAGGTAGTGCAATTGCGGCAATTAGTAAAGCGGTATATAGAAAAGAGGAATTCCATCCGGCAGAGGAGATCCAATAACTTGCAAGAGGATTAATGAGCATTCCGCCAAGTCCTACACTGGTGTTGACTAATCCCAAGATAATGCCTTTGCGTCGGATAAACCAATGATTAATGATGGCGTTATATGCACTAAAGGTGCCAAGTGCGTGAGCTAATCCATATAATCCACTTCCCAGGGCAATAAACAGTGCATTTTTTGCACAAGAAAAAACAAGATAAGCACCTACTGCGAGTAAACAGCCAATCCACATCAGTGTTTTTGTTCCGATGCGCTTAACGATAATGCCATAGAAAAAACCTAATACAGTGCGGACAATGGCTCCGACGGTAAATAGAAAGAAATTCAGAGCCGCACGGGAAATCTGTAATGATTCGGAGAGCGGAGCAACATAAAAGGAGAGAGAATTGTTTCCCATTGCATTAATAGAAAAAGCCAACAATGAACAGCTGATAGCAACAACCCAACCATAAAATATGTGGTATTTTTTGGACATATAAAGCCTCTTTCGTCATAAGAATAATACTTATTATAGTAGAATTTGGAAAAATTTTCATTAAAAAAGCCCAATTATTTTGGGCTTTTAAAAAAATTGCTAATTTTACTTTTGACTTGCGATCACTGTCAGATCTGGATGCAATTGCAAAATAGAAGCAGGCACTTCAGGAGTAATGGAGCCATATAAAGCTTGATTCAGGATTTGAATTTTTGCAGGTCCATTTGCAATGAGAAGAATGCGTTTAGCATGCATGATCGATTTCATTCCCATAGTTAGGGCTTTTGTAGGAACCTCTTCTTTTTTTGCAAACAATCTGGCGTTTGCTTGAATGGTATTTTCCGTTAATGTAACAAGATGGGTTAATTTTTCGTAAGAGGAACCAGGTTCATTAAAGCCGATATGGCCATTGCGCCCGATTCCCAATAGCTGAAGATCTATCCCACCAGCATCTTCGATGGCCTGGTCATACCCTGCACATTCCGCATCGATGTCGGAGGTCATACCGTTAGGAATGTGTATATTTTTTTTATTAATATTAATCTGATTAAACAAGTACGTATCCATAAAATACCGATAGCTTTGCGGATGTTCCCCACTTAAACCATAATATTCATCTAGGTTAAAGGTAATTACTTGAGAAAAATCCAGATCACCTTTTTCATACCAATTGATCAGTTGTTGATAGGTGCCTATAGGTGTTGTTCCCGTAGCCAATCCCAGTACGGTTTGAGGATGCAAAATGATTTGTGCCGAAATGATATTTGCTGCACGTCGGCTCATTTGATCATAGCTATCCGTAAAAATAATTTTCATACCCATTCCCCTTATGAAGTTATCCAGAATAAAAGTCAAATTTTGCTCCAAGTAGTTCCTTCACGACTGTCTTTTAAGACGATTCCTTTTGCAAGAAGTTCTTCGCGGATAGCATCTGCTGTGGCATAATCTTTTCTCTGTTTTGCAAGAGTTCGTTCATGAATTTTAGCATTAATTAACTCTTCCAATTGTGCATCGACAGTGGTGTTCTCTTTTGACTTTGAAACCAGGTTAAGAGAAAGAACCGTATCAAAATCTTCAATTAGCCAGAGCTTTGTTGCATCATTCAAAGGTGCTTTTAGAATATCATAAACAGCGGTTAAAGCCATTGAAGAATTTAGATCATTGCCAAGAGTTTGCGCAAAACGCACGCGGTAAGTTTCGGCTGAATTTTTGTCTATTTCTCCCTCCTGTTGTAACGTCGCAATTCGTTTTTTTAAACGTGAATAGGCAGAAGAGGTATTGTCAAGAGCTTCATAACTAAATTCCAAAGGCTTTCTGTAATGAGATTGTAAGCAGAACATTCGGTAAACAAGCGGATCATATCCTTTGCTTTCCAATAAAGAAATAGTAAGGAAATCGCCCTTTGATTTACTCATTTTGCCTGATTTGTCGTTCAAATGATGAACATGGAACCAATATTTACACCATTGATGCCCGAGATAGGCTTCACTTTGTGCAATCTCATTTGTATGGTGGGGAAAAATATTATCTACTCCGCCGCAATGTAAATCCAGATATTCTCCTAGATACTTCAGGCTGATACCCGAACATTCTATGTGCCAACCTGGGTAACCTACGCCCCAAGGGCTATCCCATTTTAATTCTTGATCTTCAAATTTCGATTTGGTGAACCATAACACAAAATCTGCTTTATTTCGTTTGTTGGGATCTTCTTCAACATCATCGCGCACACCAACCATCAGATCTTTGCTGTTATGTCCGGTCAACGCATAATAATCATCTAATTTAGAAGTATCAAAATATACATTATCACCTGCAACATACGCATAACCTTTTTCGATTAGGCTTGAAACGATGTGAATAAAATCTTGGATACAGTTGGTTGCAGGTTCTACAATATCGGGACGTTTGATGTTAAGTTTTTGACAGTCATTAAAAAAAGCGTCAGTATAGAATTTGGCTATTTCCATAACGGTTTTGTGCTCGCGTTTAGCCCCTTTTAGCATTTTATCCTCGCCGGTATCAGCATCGCTTGATAAATGGCCGACATCGGTAATATTCATGACGCGTTTAACATCATAGCCATTATAGCGCAGCGCTTTTTCTAAAATATCCTCCATGATATAGCTGCGTAAATTTCCGATATGCGC
This sequence comes from uncultured Clostridia bacterium, assembly GCA_944347775.1. Lineage (GTDB taxonomy): Bacteria > Bacillota > Clostridia > Christensenellales > Christensenellaceae > QANA01. The sequence continues at coordinate 8,836 of CALVMT010000003.1, forward strand.
ATAATGATAAACAGTTGGCCCGCAGGTATACATCGAAACTTTTCCTGGGGTATGAGGGATAAATTCCTCAATTTTTTTAGATAGCGTATTATACAAATAGAATTTGCTCAGCATTTTTTTCTCCTATAAATTTTTAATCAAAAACCGCATACCATTTAAGATATGCGGCAAGTTTTTTATATTATCCTTTGCCGCGCAAAACAGCGGGTTTTCCCGAAGATAGGTAGGGAGAACTGCATAATACAGCACAGCTTCATATAAATCCCTTTTATTTTAGTTTCTATTATAACATTAACATAGCGATGGCCATTCGTCAATGTTATAATAATGCAAGTGCCGGAATATGTGGGAAATCATGGGCACAGTCGAACAAGCAGTATCGCTAAGCGTAGCGGGTCAAATAACTCCTGATGGGAAAGTGCATGATACAGTGTATCTAAATTTTGTTCACTGTATTCTATTTCTTTTGAAAAAATTTGCGCAAGTCGACAAGCCTGGCTGAAGTTAAGTTCATGATGAATATGCTTTTTATAGGCGAATATGCTGTAAAGCAATAAGTAAGCTGTAATAATCCATTGTAGTTTTAAAAGTATTTCTCCGTCAAAAACACATTTTGCAAAATAACGAAAGAGAAGATAAACACAAAACTGTTCATAAAAATTTTCAAGCCATGCTGATTTACAAAATATATTATGGAGAGATAAAAAGTCCATTTCGCCTTGGTGAATTTCTTGAAAAATACTATCCAGTAAGTCGTGCCATTTGGTGTCCATATACTCTGTTTGGCAGAATACGTTAAGTAGAGTGGACCATGTTTCCTGTATATCAAAATATATGGCAGGAAGAGGATAATGGTCGGGAATTTGCCGATGACATAAGGAAAAAAAAGAACTAAAATCTTGGGCTGTCTCAAGAGTGTATTGAAGTTCACGACAATATAAAAGTGCATTTAATAAACGGATGGGCATAGGGATTTTTCTATTCTGTAAGAGTGCCATGAGCTGTTTTCTTACATAAAAAACAGCATCACAAAAATCCGTATTCAATATCGGTTGGTCAGCAAAAGGAGGTTCACCTTCTATCTTTATCAGTTGCATCGGTTCTTTTTGGCTTAAAATAAGAAAAGCTGCGGATTCGCAGGCGAGGCCTATTCCAATTTCTGCAAAATTGTCAAACTGCTCTATATAACGGGGATGCATGGAACAAATGCGGCAAAGCGCATTTTTACCTAGGCAAATATAGATTTCACAAAGATTTTGTTTGTTTAGGAAAGGACAACGCTGATCTTTTCCACATAATAAAAAATGCGGAGTGGGCAATGCACAAATGTTTTCTCGAAGTTTTCGACCAAATTCTCCGGATATATGCTTATATTTCGCGTAGGTATCAGCATCGATATCGATTTCCCAGCCTAAACAGCAATTATCACGGCAATGATTGGCAATACAATGGAATTTGGGGTAGTAATCAGGAACAAAAATTTTCATATGCATTAAAAACCCTGCGATAAATTACCGCAGGGAATGATCAATTATTGAAGGACGGTAATCGAATAGCTTACAGTGTATTTTTTCCCCGGTTCCAATACAATGCGGCCAGGTTTATCCTCAAAATTTCCGGATTCATCTATATAGGCGGGAAGACCGTTCCAAGGCTCTAAACAAAAGAAAGGTGCATGTTTTTTGGGAGGTGTCCATAAGACTAAATTTTCAAAGCCGGTATAGTCGAATTCCAATCCGGTACCATCACTTTTCTTTATTAATTTTACTTTCTTACTTTTTGGAGATTTTAAAATGATGGCATCGACATCAAAATCATCATATTTGATATTATAGCAGTTTCCTTCGATTCGCTTGTCTAAACGATAAGTATCGCTAAACAGACTCTGTGCATCGGTATAATACATGTCCAGATTTTCAGGCTTTTCAAAAATTAATTGATAATCTTCAGCAGAACTATCAACGCAATATCCGGCATGCCCGCCTATACAAAACTGCATGCTTCTCTTTCCCGTATTGCAAACAGTATATGATGTTACATAGCCTTTTTCTGTAATTTCATGCGAAACAAGCAGGCGGAAATCATAAGGATATTGCTTTTTTGTCTCTTCTGAAGAATCAAGCGCGAATATTGCTTTTGTATCTGTGCAGCTTAATAATTGAAATTCGCTTTTGCGGGCAAAGCCGTGTTTGGTGGTAAGAGAATATTCTTGACCTTCAAATTTAACTTTCCATTCGCGCAGCGCACTGACAAAAGGGAAAAGAACAGGAGCATGACCGTTCCAATAAGCAGGATCTCCTGTCCAGATGTATTCTTTACCATTGTTTTGGTAAGATATCAGTTCCCCGCCATAGGTATCTACAATGCCTTTGGCACAACCGATTTGCAATGTCTTTTGCATAGAAGTGCTCCTTTCGATAATCAAATCGCTTTTTTTCTATTATGCTACAGATTGTGTTTTTCTTCAAGAGTTGATCTCCTTTAAGCGTAAATGTTTTAAATTGATGACAACCAATATTGGGAAAATGCTAAGGGTTATTTTTGATTTTTGCCTTGTTTTTCATGAGTTAATGTTGTATCATGATGTAGATAATTGATGAACAGATTGTCAACGCAGGGAAGCGAAATCACACTATGTATTGTTGATAGAGAAAAGAGGGCGCATGGCAAAAGAAATCATTCGAATTATTGGATTGAATAAGACATTTCATTCCAAGCAGGGTGATGTTGTAGCACTGAAAAATGTCGATCTGACGATTCATGAAGGAGAGATTTTTGGGATTATTGGCTTAAGTGGAGCAGGAAAAAGCACTTTGGTTCGCTGCATGAATTTTTTAGAGAGGCCCACAGAAGGCCGTATTTTATTTGATGATGTAAATTTGTCTACTTTATCCAGAAAAGAACTGCTGCATGTGCGCAGGTCAATTGGAATGATTTTCCAGGGATTTAATTTGTTGGAGCAGAGAACAGCACTGAAAAATATTTGTTATCCTATGGAAATTGCGGGGTGGCCGAAACAAAAAATGAAGCAGAGGGCAATGGAATTATTGGAGATAGTCGGTCTACCTGAACGTGCAAATGCCTATCCTTCACAACTTTCCGGCGGACAAAAACAGAGAATTGCTATTGCCCGGGCTTTGGCGACGCACCCGAAAGTCTTATTATGCGATGAGGCGACAAGTGCATTAGATCCCAATACGACGGATGCAATTCTTAATTTGTTGAAAGAAATCAATTTGAATATGGGTGTTACGATTGTGGTCATTACGCATGAAATGCGAGTGATTGAGCGCATATGTAATCGAGTAGCTGTAATAGATCAAAGCGAAATAGTAGAACTTGGGGAGGTTAAAGAAGTTTTTTTGCGCCCACGTTCGGCTATTGCAAAACAACTGATTCTTCCTAAGGGAGAAGGTGTGGCGCATATGGCAGGTAGCAGATGTGTCCGCATAGTTTTTGATGGAATGTCTTCTTTTGAGCCAGTGATTTCGAATATGACACTGGAATGTCGTACGCCTGTTAATATCTTATTTGCGGATACGAAGAATATTGACGGCAAAGCTTTTGGCCAGATGATATTACAACTGCCGGAAGATGAGAAAGCCATTGAACGCATTAAAAGTTATCTGGAAAGTAGAGGAATTGTATATAAGGAGGAAACAGGGGATGTTCACACCGCAAATGCTTGAATTGTTTGGCGTTGGAATTTTAGAATCTCTGTATATGACGTTAGGTGCAACATTATTGTCGTATCTATTGGGGCTTCCATTGGGATTGCTGCTTTGGGTTACGGATAAAGATGGGATTTACCCTGTTCGTTGGCTTAATGTAATGCTTGGGTTTATTGTGAATTTGCTGCGTTCGGTACCGTTTATTATTTTACTTATTGCAATTATTCCGTTTACTCGTAGTATTGTTGGTACTTCAATTGGATCCACGGCAACAATTGTTCCTCTGGTTGTTTCTGCAACGCCTTTTGTGGCGAGGATGGTTGAATCATCCATTAAAGAAGTTGATGCAGGTGTGATTGAGGCAGCGCAGGCGATGGGAACACCGACATTACAGATTGTAACAAAAGTGCTGGTGCCTGAAGCAAAACCGTCATTAATTACGGGGGCGGCGATCGCAGTTACAACGATCCTTGGTTATTCGGCAATGGCCGGATTTGCGGGCGGCGGAGGTTTGGGCGCTATAGCAATTAATTATGGGTATTATCGTTATCAGACTGATGTTATGCTGGTGACGGTAACATTATTAATTATCATCGTCCAGGTTTTTCAAGAGATAGGGATGAGGATTACCCGGAAAGTTGATAAAAGATTGAATTGAAGATGGGAGAGAAAAGGATGAAAAAAATTATCTTGTTGATGTTGGTTCTTGGCCTTGTCGGATGCATGGTTTCCGGTTGCGGAAAAAAAGATGATAAGACAATTACGGTTGGAGCAAGTGTTACCCCGCATGCCGAAATTTTGGAGGTGGCGAAAGAATTGCTTGAGGAGCAAGGCTATACGTTGGAAATTACTGAGTTTAACGATTATGTATTGCCCAATACCTCTGTAGAAGACGGAGAATTGGATGCGAATTATTTTCAGCATCGCAAATATCTAGCTGATTTTAATGAAGAAAACGGAACTCATCTTGTTGAAGTTGCAGCGGTGCATTATGAGCCTTTTGGTTTATATGCGGGTAAAACGGCAACGATTGATGATTTGACTGATGGTGCTTCAATAGCAGTGCCTAACGATGGAACCAATGAAGCTCGCGCATTGATGCTTCTTGAGGAACAGGGTTTAATTAAATTGAGTGAAGATGCCGGATTTACAGCAACAAAGCTGGATATAGTAGAAAATCCGAAAAACCTGGATATACAAGAACTTGATGCGGCGCAGCTTGTTCGGGCATTGGAAGATGTAGATATGGCAGTAATTAACGGTAACTATGCTATTCAGGGTGGTCTTAATGCTGCAAAAGATGCATTAGCAGTTGAGGATAAAAACTCAGAAGCTGTTCAGACTTATGCAAATGTTCTGGTTGTCAAAGAAGGGCACGAAGAGGATGAAGCTGTCCAAGCTCTTGTAAATGCGCTGCAAAGCGAGGAAGTAAAAAAATTTATTGAAGAGAATTATGACGGTGCAGTTATTGCGATGTTTTAATAAAAAAGAGCAGTTTTAAAACTGCTCTTTTTTTATTATGATAAAAGGATTTGATCTTATGATTAAGATTATGCTACAATAGGCAAACATAAAATAAAGAAAGCGGTGAAAAATAAATATGAAGCAAGTTCCTGAAAACTTGTATGGCATGCTGGAACAGCAGTATGGAAAAGAGGAAACCATGCGTATTATTCATGGCTATGCCCAGCGTCGTCCGGTAACACTTAGGGTTAACACACTTAAAACGACAATAGAAATGGTGAAAAGTGAGTTGACGCGAGAAAAAATAATTTATGATACCGTTGAATGGAGTGATGAAGCGTTGATTATTCGGAAAGTACGGGAAGTAGATCTTCAGGCACTTTACATATATCAGCAAGGTCATATTTATTTGCAAAGCCTTTCTTCGATGTTACCCCCTCTTGTTCTTAAACCTAAGAAAGAAGCTAGTATTTTAGATATGGCTGCCGCTCCCGGCGGGAAAACGACGCAAATCGCTGCATTAACAGATAATAAGGCGCAGATTACGGCCTGTGAGAAGAATAAAATCCGGGCGGAACGTCTTAATTATAATATACAAAAACAGGGCGTAAAAGGTGTATACATTATGCATGCTGATGCGACTAAACTAGACGAGCTGTTTTCTTTTGATCAAATTCTGCTTGATGCGCCTTGCAGCGGTAGCGGAACGATTTCGTTATGGAAAGATCGAGTTGATTTTTCTGAGAATTTATTAGAAAGATCGATTAAAACGCAGCGGGCAATGCTGAAAAAGGCGTTGCATATATTAAAATCGGGCGGAGAAATGGTTTATTCAACCTGCTCTATTTTGGCTCGGGAAAATGAGCAGATGATACATGAAATCTTAGACTCCGGCATGGCAGAGTTAGTGCCGATCGATAGTGGATTAAAAGAAAATTTGCCTTTGTTGCCTAGTGCATTGCCGGAAACGTTATGTATCCGCCCGAACGAACTTTATGAAGGTTTCTTTTTAGCTAAATTAAAAAAAAGATAAGGATTTACGTTGGTTTGACAAAAACGCCAGAACAGAAAAACAGTAAAAATCTTTTTGATAAAGAATTAGTTACAGAAAATTTGCGTATCCTAACGTTGAGCTGCGTTGCAAAGTTTGGTGAAATCAGATAAAGTATATTATATACATAAACGGGGCAACTCGCCATTTTTAATCATGAAAGGATGTTTGGATGAAGCTTACTTTTTTAGGCGCCGCACATGAAGTTACAGGAAGCTGTACACTATTGGAAATCGGTGGCCACAATATTTTAATTGATTGTGGAATGGAACAGGGAGCAGATATTTTTCAAAATCAGGAACTTACGGTTAATCCGGCGAAAATTGATTTTGTTTTTTTGACGCATGCACATATTGACCATTCGGGTAATCTACCTCTTCTTTATAAAAATGGATTCCGCGGAAAGGTTTTTGCGTCGGAAGCAACAACGGCTTTATGCGATATTATGTTGAAAGATAGCGCGGGTATTCAGGAATTTGAAGCAGAATGGCGAAATCGCAAGGCGAAACGTTCGGGTAAGCCCGTTTATAAACCGGTATATACAATGGAAGACGCCGTTGGGTTATTACAGTGTATTCAGCCTTGTCCGTATGATAAAATGATTTCCGTCTGTGAAGCAGTGAATATTCGTTTTAATAATGCGGGGCACCTTTTAGGTGCGTCGTCAATAGAAATTTGGTTGGAGGAAGATAATATCCGTAAAAAAATTGTCTTTAGTGGAGATTTGGGAAATATTGACCGCCCATTTTTACGCAATCCGGCCAGAATTTCTGAAGCGGATTATGTAGTTATAGAATCAACCTATGGAGATCGGGTTCATGAAAATATAAATCACGATTACGTTACGGCTTTAGCGGAACATATCCAGCGGACGTTTGACCGAGGAGGAAATGTTGTTATCCCTGCATTTGCAGTCGGCCGGGCGCAGGAATTGTTGTATTTTTTACGCCAAATCAAATATGAGCGCCGCGTAAAAGGACATGGTGATTTTCCTGTTTATATGGATAGTCCGTTAGCGGGAGAAGCAACTGAGGTTTTGCTGCGCTGTGATCCATCGATATTAAATGAAAAAACCCGTCAGTTAATTGCTGAGGGAATTAACCCTATTTTATTTTCAAATTTACGCATAGCGCAATCTGTAGAGCAATCCAAAGCGATCAACTTTGATGCAGAGCCTAAAGTTATCATCTCTGCCAGCGGTATGTGCGAAGCGGGCAGAATTCGTCATCATTTAAAACATAATCTTTGGCGGGAAGAAAGTTTAATTTTATTTGCGGGTTATCAATCGGAGGGAACATTAGGGCGCGCGTTGAAGGAAGGCGCGAAAAGTGTTCGGCTGTTTGGCGAAGAAATTGCTGTGCGGGCAGAGATCTCTTCGTTAACTGATACAAGTGGCCATGCCGATCTTCCTGGCTTATTGCACTGGATAGATGGGTTTGAGAAAAAGCCTGATCAGATATATGTAAATCATGGAGAGGCTAGTGCGTGCGATGCTTTTACGCAAAGCCTCAGAGAAAAAGGGTATACGGCAGATGCGCCTTATAGCGGAACATGTTATGATTTGCGTACGGGTGAAGTTGTGGTGAGAACCTTCGGTGTACCGATTCGTAAAAAACAGATAGAAGCACAGCAACGCAGCAATACAGCATTTGGAAGGCTTGTTTCGGCAGCCAAGCAGTTGCTGGCTATTGCCGAACAATGTCGGGGAATGGCAAATAAAGAACTGGCTAAATTTGAAAGCCAGATTCGCCAGCTTTGTGACAAATGGCGTCGATAAGAAAATGAAGAAGCAGAAGAAAATTTTTCTTCTGCTTCTTTTGTGAAATTTCGTATTTTCTTGTAAAACTAAAAAACAGTAGATAAACTTATTCCCGGGGTTCTTTGATCAAATTATCTGTAATATTTCTTGTAAAAAAGAGCAAAAAAAGCGATATGATAATAATATGGCGGGTTAGAGTTTAAATATCATGAGAGTTACATGTTTATTGCGTAGAGAATGATTGGAATATTATTTTTCCGCTTGATTAATGCAGGCTATTGCATTTAAGCTCCGAGGATAGCCTATATACGGCAGGCATTGCAAAATGACCTCCAACAGAAAATTTTTATCATTACCGATATTGATATTTCCTTTTACATGAGCTGCCAGTTGCGCTTCGCAGCCGCCCTGTGCAGCAAGAAAACAAAAAGTGATCATTTCTCTTTGCTTAAGAGTCAAGCCGTTTCTCGTATAGTAATCTCCAAAGCAATTGGCGGCAAGCCATTGATTAATACGGCCGTTTTTCCAGGATTCCCTCATTTGTTCGCCAAAAATTTCTGCCTGAGCATCAATTCCTTTTTCTAGGCGTGTTTGCCTGGTTGTAGTAGCCTGCTCGGGTAACGGCAGGTTGATACCACGCTTGAGCATGATTTTATTGGCTATGTTGAGAAAGGGAAGCATTCTGCCGTAGCCAAGATAAGCTGTTGACTGATATAGCATTTCTTTAATTTGTATGGGATCCAGCGCGTCATCCAATGCTTTATCCAGCATTTCTGAAAAAGCTTCCATACTTTGAGAGCCGATTAGTGCCGACAAAATTGCCAGATAACGGGTTGATGGTTCTAACGGTAAAGAGGATTCACAAATAACTTCATTAAAGACAAAATCATTAAAACGTTCAATAAATTCGGAATCTGTACGATAATAATCCATTAGTTTTTCTCCTTGCTACAAAGCTCAAGACTATCAATCCAGTTTTCTAATTCTTTTTTATCAGCAGAGGAGTTAAATCTTTTTCCTTCTTTTAACACCGCTCCGATACAGGAATTTTTCAGGTACAGATTTGTTTTTCCCATACCGCTTCCACCAGAAGTTGCAAAGGGAATGATTGTTTTGCCAGACAAATTGTATTGTTCTAAAAAAGTGTTGATTATTGTTGGCGCGACATACCACCAAATCGGAAAGCCAATAAAAATGATATTATATTTATCCATATTATCTACTTTAACGGAAATTTCGGGTCGACTTAATAAATTCGCCATCTCAATGCTTGAACGACTTTTTTTGTTTGTCCAATCCAAATCAGCTGCTGTGTAGGGAATTTTGGGTTGTATTTCGAACAACTCAGCTTTTGCTGCCGAAGCAAGAGTTTGAGCAAGCTTTTTTGTTAATCCGCTCGCTGAAAAAAATGCAACTAATGTTTTGTTCATGTTATTTTCTCCTTTATTTTTTATTGTCTATAGTCCAAACGTGTTGTTCTTTTGCCTGTGCTTCAGTGTTTTGCGCCATTACACCAACCAGTTTATGCGGTTGATATGGTTCTTCCAAATATGCAATCTGATCATTTGAAAGCACACAGTCTAAAGCTTTAACAGCATTTTCAATATGATCTATTTTTGTTGTGCCAACAATCGGCGCATCTACTTTTGTCAAAAGCCAACTAAGTGAAACCTCTGTCATGGAAATATTAAGCAGCTTTGCCAATTCTGCTACGCGCTGAATTATTATAGTATCTTGTTCTGCGCTTGCATCATATTTCAATTTGGCGTAACTATCTTCTTTTAGACGCTTAGATATTTCTCCCGGATGCTTTGCAAGTCTACCTCCGGCAAGAGGGCTATATGGCGTCATGGCAATGTTGTCTTCGTGGCATAATTTTGCCATTTCTCTTTCTTCTTCTCGAAAAATTAGATTATAATGTCCCTGTATGGATATAAATTTTTCGAAATTTTCTTTTTCTGCAAGTGCGTTTGCTTTTGCCAGCTGATAGGCATAACAATTAGAAATACCAATGTAACGGACTTTTCCAGATTTTACTGCTTCATCTAGTGTCTGCATAATTTCAAACAGAGAGGTCTGATAATCCCACATATGATAAATATATAGGTCAATATAGTCTGTTTTTAGATGCTTAAGGCTCTCATGAAGTGAATTTAGAATATGCTGTTTACCTGTAATGCCTAATTCAATTTCTGCGTTGGTTCTGGGCAGAAATTTTGTTGCAATAATAATTTCGTCACGTTTGGCATAATCCAAAATTGCTTTTCCTAGATATTGTTCACTTGTTCCGTTTTGATAGGCTATAGCTGTATCAAAAAAATTTATGCCGAGATCCAGGCCTTTTTGAATAATCTCTCGAGAATGGTTTTCATCAACAGTCCAGGAATGTTGACCGCTTTTTGGGTTTCCGAAGCCCATACATCCCATACAAATGCGGGAAACAATTAAATCTGACTTTCCTAATGTTGTATATTGCATAATTTTCTCCTCGCTTACAGCCGATAAAATGAATATGGTGAATATTGTTAAAATCATTTCTATCATTATGTATTAATTTCTTATTAAGATCAGCAATATTTCATTTATCGTAGATAGTAGATATTAATTATAGTATAGATATTTGCTGATAAAATGTCTAATACTTATACTGAATTCTTTTTCATGCTTTTTAAGCATGAAAAAAATATATTGTCAGCAGCATTTTTATTGGTATAGTAAAATTAGAAAAAATTGCAAAAAAAGGAATTTTTCCCATACATAATTCGTGCTATAATAAAATTAAATATCGGCTGCAAACTAGCCGGATGCTGTATTGAAAGTTATTGGAGGATGGAAACGATGAAAATTACAATATGTATCGGCAGCTCTTGCCATCTAAAAGGTTCCCGGCAAGTCATAGAAAGGCTGCAGCAATTAATTGCACAGCATGGTCTGGAAGGAAAAGTGGAATTGGGCGGAACTTTTTGTATGGGGAACTGTCAAAATGGTGTTTGTGTAACATTAGATGAAGCGCCCTTTTCGCTTTCTCCGCAAACAGTGGATTCATTTTTTGAAACGCAGGTATTGACAAAGATTTCATGAGGCAGTTGTGTGCCGTTAAAATAGGGGTATTTAGGAATGACGGAATTTTTAAAATTAAAAAAATCCAATTGCAAAAACTGTTATAAATGTATTCGAAATTGTCCGGTAAAGTCTATTCGTTTTTCGGCTGGTCAGGCAAATATTGTGAGTGATGAATGTGTTTTATGCGGACAATGTTTTGTAATATGTCCACAGAATGCGAAAGAGATTGTCAATGATGTCGAAAAAGTCAAAGTATTATTGGCAAGCGGCCAACCAGTATATGCGAGTCTCGCTCCTTCATTTATTGCTAATTATGATGGTATTGGTATTGAAGCAATGGAAAAGGCATTGAAAAAGCTGGGATTTGCCGGAGCTGAAGAGACCGCCATTGGAGCAACAATTGTAAAAAAAGAATATGACAGAATGCTTGCGGAGGATAAACCGGAAATTTTAATTTCTTCTTGTTGCCATAGTGTAAATTTATTAATTCAAAAATATTTTCCTTCGGTATTACCTTATTTGGCTGATGTTGTTTCTCCAATGCAGGCACACTGTTTGGAAATTAAACGCCGGGTTCCGGATGCAAAAACGGTATTTATCGGTCCTTGTGTGGCAAAAAAAGACGAGGCTGCACGCTATCCCGGGGCAACGGACGTTGTGTTGACTTTTGAAGAACTGACAAATTGGCTGAAAGAGGAGAATATCGCTCTAGAACAGGAACCAGCAAGTGGTGAACAGGGGAAGGCACGCTTTTTCCCAACGGCAGGCGGCATTTTGAAATCAATGGAGTGTTCGCAGCAGGATTATACATATCTTGCAATTGACGGAATGGATAATTGTATTGCGGCGTTAAAAGATATTGAACGAGGCGGGATGAGCCACTGTTTTATTGAGATGTCTGCATGTGCTGGAAGTTGTATTGGTGGACCCGTTATGGAAAAATATCACCGCTCTCCGGTAAGAGATTATGCAGCGGTAAGCCATTATGCCGGTAAACAGGATTTTACGGTAAATATGCCCGATCAGCAGCATATGCAAAAACAACATACACCGCTATATCGGAATGATCGAAAACCAAGCGAGGCAGAAATTCAGGCAATTCTGCGCCGTATCGGTAAGACAAAGCCGGAAGATGAATTGAATTGTGGGTGTTGCGGATATAATACCTGCCGAGAAAAAGCAATTGCTGTTTTTCAGGGGAAGGCGGATATGACGATGTGCCTGCCCTTCCTAAAAGATAAGGCTGAAAGCTTTTCTGATACAATTATTAACAATACGCCCAATGGAATTATTGTGATTAACGAAGAAATGGAAGTGCAACAGATCAATAAGGCTGCGCTGAATATCATGAATATCAGACTAGCTTCGGATGTGCTGGGAGAGCAGGTGGTGCGCATTCTTGATCCTACGCCTTTTTTGGATGTTAAACAATATGGGCACGAAATACGAGATCGACGCACGTATCTTGCAGAATATAAGCGCTATGTGGATGAAACGATAGTTTATGACAAGGAATATCGTGTATTGATCTGTATTATGCGTGATGTGACAAGCGAAGAAACGGAGCGGGAAAGGAAAGAAGCTTTTAGCAGACAGACAGTTGAAACGGCGGATAAGGTAGTAGATAAGCAGATGCGCATTGTTCAGGAGATCGCTTCTCTTTTAGGAGAAACTGCTGCCGAGACTAAGATTGCTCTTACACAACTTAAGGAGTCTATAGACCATGAATGATCTATGTGCAGATATTGGATATCGCAGCATGAATAAATATAACGAACAATTATGCGGCGATCATGTGGAGGTTATTGAACAGGGTGAGCATTCTACGGTGATTGTGCTTGCTGACGGACTTGGTAGCGGTGTTAAAGCCAGTATTTTGTCTACGTTGACTTCTAAAATCATTTCCACAATGATGGCTGCAAATATGCCCATAGAAGAATGCGTTTCTACTGTGGCCGCGACATTGCCTGTCTGTTCAGAGCGGGGGGTGGCTTATTCTACATTTACAATTATTCGCCTTGTTGATAATGAGGAAGCGGAAATTATCCAGTTTGATAACCCGCTTGTCATTTTGCTGCGAGAGGGAAAGAATTGTGAAATTCCTTATACTATTCTCAATATTGGAGGAAAAAATATTTATAGTTCTCGCATAAAGCTACAGGAAAACGATATATTTATTGCCATGAGCGATGGTTGCATTCATGCGGGAGTTGGGATGAGTTTAAATTTCGGTTGGGAACGAAAAGATATTATTTCTTTTATGGAGACGTTCTATGATGTGGGTTTTACCGCTAAAACGTTGGATACTATTCTGCTTGATGAGTGCCTGCGCCTATATGGAGGAAAGCCGGGAGATGATACGACTGCCTGTGTAATTCGCATACGCAAGAGGGTGCCGATGAATTTAGTGTTTGGGCCGCCGTCTCATCGCGATGACTGTAAAAAAATGATGTCGCTTTTCTTTTCCAAAGAAGGTAAGCATATTGTTTGCGGAGGAACGACTTCAAATATTGCAGCAGAGTATTTGGGTAAAAAACTGATACCCAAGTTGGATTTTCCCGATCCTGATATCCCGCCTATTGCTGAACTTGACGGTGTTGATCTGGTTACTGAAGGTGTGATTACGATGAGCCGTGTGCTGGAATATGCAAAAGATTATCTTAATGATAATGAAACATATACGCAATGGAGCTATAAAAAAGACGGTGCTTCGCGTATTGCGCGACTCTTGTTTGAAGAAGCGACAGATATTAATTTCTTTGTTGGCAGAGCGATGAACCCGGCACATCAAAATCCTGATTTGCCTATTAATTTTAACATAAAGATGCAGTTAATTACGGAACTTTCCGCATGTTTGAAAAAAATGGGAAAGCGGATTAAAGTAAGTTATTTTTAAAAGAAAGGTTTGATATGACGTCATGAGAATATTTGATACAAAAGTACAGCATCTGAAATATAAAGTGTTGCGCGAAGTGGCGCGACACGCATGGGATGATACATTGTTGCAGGCAATCCCCGATATTCCAAAAGATATTGTTCCCGGGAATAAGCCGACAATGCGTTGTTGTGTTTATAAAGAACGGGCGATTTTAGCTGAGCGTGTTAAGTTGGCTATGGGGGGGAATAAGGAGAATAAAAATGTAATTGAGGTTATCGATATCGCTTGCGATGAATGTCCGGCAAGCGGTTTTGAAGTAACAAACACTTGCAGAGGTTGCTTAGCACATCGCTGCGAAGACGTTTGCCCCAAGGGCGCGATTTCTTTTGATGAACATCAAAAGGCGCATATAGACAAGGACAAATGTATTGGTTGCGGAATGTGTGCGAGAGTTTGCCCGTATAGCGCAATCACACGCAACAGACGCCCTTGTGAAAATGCTTGTAAGGTTAAGGCGATCAGCATGAGTAAGAATACCGAAACAAAAGAAGCTGTTATTGATGAAAGTAAGTGTATTGCTTGCGGTGCATGCGTTTATCAATGCCCGTTTGGTGCAATTTCGGATAAATCATATATTCTTGATGTGATCGACATGATTAAAAAGAGCAATAAAAATCAAAATTATAAAGTTTATGCTATCGTTGCGCCTTCGATTTCCGGACAATTTCGTTACGCAAAATTGGGCCAGGTTATTTCGGGAATAAAGGCTCTTGGCTTTTTTACGGTAGTAGAAGTTGCTCTAGGTGCAGATATTGTAGCAGACCGTGAAGCAACAGAATTGGCAGAAAAGGGATTTTTAACCAGTTCTTGCTGCCCTGCTTTTGTTGATTTTATCAAAAAGCAATTTCCGGCAATGGTAGAGCATATTTCACATAATCTTTCTCCAATGGGCGCAATTGCCGAGTATATTAAAAAAGGTGATCCTACAGCAAAAGTAGTATTTATTGGGCCGTGTACAGCAAAAAAGATGGAAGTCCAGCAAGAGCGTATTAAACCGCTTGTGGATAGTGCAATTACTTTTGAAGAGTTGCAGGCGTTGTTCGACAGTAAGGATTTGGATATTACGTCGATGGAGGAAGATGTCCTGGATAATGCGTCCTATTTTGGCCGGATATTTGCGCGTAGCGGTGGTGTTGCTGATGCAGTTCAGCAAGCATTAAAGGAACACGGAGAAAAAGATTTTGTACTAAAGGCGCTTCCGTGCGATGGAATCGAAGCTTGTCGTACTGCGCTTTTAAAGGCATCCAAGGGGATTTTACAGGAGAACTTTATTGAAGGGATGGCTTGCCTTGGAGGTTGCATTGGTGGAGCCGGCTGCTTAACGCACGGAGAGAAAAATAAAGCTGAAGTAGATAAATACGGCAGAGAGGCACTTGAAAAAAATATTGGAGATGCGATTCGCTTGACGAAAATTGGTAAATAACTGATGATTAATCGAAACAAGTCGAAGAATAATGTTTTTTGCGGTATATGATTTCGATGAATTTCAAACAAAAAAGGATTGGGATTTAAGGGGGAAACGATGAAAACGAAACAAATTGCACTGATTGGTGCAGGAAAACTTGGCAAAGGCTATGTTGCTGATTTGTTCGGGAAAGCTGGATACGAAGTGATCTTGATGGCACGTAGGCAACAACAAGTTGATGTATTGCGTAAACAGGGTTATTATACTGTATATGTAAGTCATGAAGATGGTTCTGGAATAAGTGAAAAACGAGTATCCGGTTATCAAGTCTGGTGTAGCGAAGGAGAAGAAAGGGAAAAATGTATAGAAATATTAATGCATGTTCCTTTGGTTTCTATACAAATTTATGATAATGGTTTTGCAGCGGCAGGAAAACTTCTTGGAGAAGCAATTGCGCGGCGAGCGGAATTAAAGCAGCCAGGTACAATGGATATCCTATTGGTATTAAATTATTCTCAGCCGGAGAAGATTTTCTCAGAATATATTAGCCGCGAATTGTCCACGGAACAACAAAGGGTTTATTTTAGAGAAAAAGTAGGGCTGATTAGGACGTTGGCTTTTCGCGGAGGGTTTACACCTACAGCCGAGCAGTTAGAAAAAGATTCTGAAGCAGTATGTTCATCGGATTATCCCGAACTTCCGGTAGAACAAAGTGCGTTTCGAGGGGATTTTCCTAAAGATGTTCCGGGATTACTTCCTTTGGATCGGATGGACGAACGATTAAAAATAAAATTATGGACAGCGAACATGCAAGGCGGAGCAATTGGTTCGATGGGTAAAGCCATGGGTTATCGCTTCTACAATCAAGCTTTGGAAGATGAAAAAATAAAAAAATTCGGTAAAAAGTGTTATGAAGAAGCACTTTATGGAATTCTTCATATGTTTCACATGAGTGAAGAAGAATTTAAAAAGGGAGAAAGGAAAAAAATCCCTTTAGTTCCCGGTGCAAAATCGCGCAAGACAACGGATCTTATTGATCGTCAAATGCTGGGCTTGAAGCGAAAGCTGGGCAGAGAGGAACGTTTGATTGGGCCGGCAATGGCTTGTATGCAGTCGGGAAGATTACCTTATTTTTTGGCTAAAGCGGTTGCTTACGCATTTGATTTTAATATTTCCACTGATCCTGATTCTGTCGAGGTTTTACAGTATGTGAAACGGCAAGGGATTCAAAAAGCGGTAATGTACTATTGTCAATTAAATCCCGAATCCGCTGAAGAACGTATGTTGTGCCAATTAATATGTGGTCATTATGAGGATATGCATTTCATTGAATAAAAAACGCAGCTATTCTATAGCTGCGTTTTTTATTTGTATTATAACGATAACGCATTAATTCAAGAAAAAAGAAGATGATAATATTTAATGAGCATTTGTTCCTGTACGCCTAGAGTTGCAGCAAGAGAAGAAAGAGAGCAGGGAAAGAGGTCTTCTTCTAAGCCTCTATATAACAGGCGGAGTGCAAAGGTATTTGCTTCAACTTCCAGGCGCGAAGTAGAAAAAAATGTATTTTCTCTTAAAAAAGGTGTGTTTTCTCCGGAATGAAGAAGAGCATGGCCTAACTCATGCGCTGCTGTAAATCGGGCCTGTACTTCGTCAAGACAATTATTAATATGAATAAATTTTTGGCGTTTCTGTTTATTATAATACCCTTTAATTGTGCCTAATTCTTCATAAAGTACGCAAATTCCCAATTCTTTTGCCAGAAAAAAGGGGTCTACGCTTTTATATTTTTTTATTAACTTATTGATGACCTTTTCCATATTTTTTGTATTTCTCCGGCGTATATTTTTCTTTTGCCATTGCCTTTGCCATTCGAATACTTCTTTCTAGGGAGGCGATAAGCAGTTCTTTTGTTTCATTATCTAAAGGTTCTCCATCAAATAACAATGCGCTCTGCTCTTCTTCCAGTGTGGAAAGAATATGATCCAGTGATTTTTGAATATCACGTTCATCACGAGAATTAAAGGCTGTTTCTTTTGATTCCCAACCAAGAATACAGGATTTGGGAACATCAAAAAACTTTGAAAGTTTTTCAATAATCCCCATACGGGGTACTTTTATTCCATTCTCCCAGGTTGATACAGCTTGGTACGAAACACCCAGCTGTTCGGCCAATTGCGCCTGAGTTAATCCCTTCGATTCTCTTAATTGTTTAATTGCGTTATGTGCTAATTTATTCATGATTTGGGTAATCCCCCTCCTCTACTAATTCTACAAAAAGTATAGCACTGAATAAAACTTTAGTCAACTATATGTAGATATCTAATCTAGAAAAAACCTTGACATTCTACTAATAGTAGAATACAATGAAATAAAGAACAAATTTGGAAAGGATATTTTAACATAACTCTACTTTTTGTATGTATACCGCGGTGTTTTGTGAAGGTAGAGCCAATTAAATAAAAAGGGAGAAAATATATGACAGAAGCTCAAGTAAAAGCCTATTTAAATAGAGCTTATCGTGTAAAAGAAGTGATCGGGAGTATGCAGGAAGAATTATTGCGTTTACAGGAACTGGCAGAACAAACGGCCAGCTTTAAGCATACTTCTCTGCAAGAAAACAGTATTATTGCCCAAATTATTGAAAAAGAACAAAAACAAAAGCAGAGAATTGCAGAATATCTTGAAGCAGCTGAAAATGTACAGACAATTATTGAGGCATTGGAAAATCCAGATTATAAGGCACTTTTACGCATGCGCTATTTAAATTTTAAACCGTGGGATGAAATAGCGCAAACGCTGCACTTTTCTAATGTATGGGTTTTTCATTTACATAAAAAAGCTTTAGCAGAGGTGGGAAAAAGAATTTTAATGTTGGAAAAGCAGAATTTAAATTAAATTTGGAGAGAATAATGTTTAAGAAAATTCTTAATTATACAACACAAAACGATGGTTATCAAAAAAACGGAAAGCTGAATGTCAAAGGATTGATGTTGCATAGTACTGCAACTCCGGGAATTATGGCACAGGAGTTTCGGGATCGTTTTAATAAACCTGGATTGGGGAAATCCGTCCATGGTTTTTTGGATGATTGTTATTATGTGCAATGCTTGCCATATGATAAAAAAGCCGGTCATTGTAGATACAGTGGAAATGATACACATATCGGAATAGAGTTATGTGAACCCGAAAAATGGCAAACGGATCAAATATATTTTGATAAAGTCTATGAGAATGCAGTAGAGTTATTCGCAGAACTTTGTTTGATGTTTGGATTGAATTCGCGGAATATTATTGATCATGCGGAAGGATATCAACAAGGAATTGCAAGTAACCATAGCGATATAGGGCATTGGTTTCCATTGTTTGGGAAAAACATGGATACTTTCCGGAAAGATGTTGAAAAGAGGATAATGTTAAACGATGGACGGGAAGAAAATGAAGCAGGTAACAAAGAAGATATACGGAAGTTGCAAAATGCATTAAATGCCAATTATGGTGAAAAGCTGGAAGAAGATGGAATTTTAGGTAGTAAAACAAAGTCTGCAGTACAGGCACACTGGCTTAGCTATAGGCAAGGGGAAGAAATAGAAGAAGGAGCTTATGTTCTGTGGGTGCAGGAGCGGTTGCTATGTAAAGGATATGATGTAGGAGGGACGGGAGCAGATGCGAAGTACGGGAAAAATACTGCTGCAGCAGTAAAACGTTTACAAGAAGATTGTGGTATTCAAATAGATGGCATTGTCGGGATCAATACGGTAATCGCGCTGCTATCGTCTTGTCATAAATAGAGGGAGAAAAATATGAATGGGATTTTGATGTTTAGTACAATACTATGGGTATTTATTGATCGGGTAAAAAAAATGTGGACAAGTCTATCATGGGGAAAATGGATAACCACAGGACTTGCCTTAATTGCGGGATTATTTATTGCGTTTGGTTATCAACTGGATCTGCTTTTATCTATCGGATTAACGGAAGCTACAAGTATTGGAGGTAAAATTTTTGCAGGACTAGCTGTAGCGGCAGGTGCATCTTGTATCAACGAAATTCTGGCAAAAGTACAGGGGAAATCAAAATAATGGATAATCTCGTTATTGCTATTTTAGGTTGTGTTGGCACAATTATCGGTTCGTCTATCGGTGCGGTTGCAGCAGCAAGTAAAACAAATTTCAGGTTGGAACAATTAGAAAAGAAGGTAGAAAAACATAATAATCTTGTTGAAAGAATGGTTGCAGTAGAAGCAAGAAGCAAAAGTAATACACATAGGTTGGATGAAATAAGTAGAGAGATAGAGATAGAAGGTTAATGAATGATGACAACAGGGTGCTTTATACGCCCTGTTGCTTTTTTGCTATCTTGATATCTGCTGTACACTAATAATTTCCGATTTTAATTGCTATTTTTGTTGTATTTTCAGATTACAAAAACTTTTAATCAATTTTTTGCTTGAAAGTCAAAAATATAATTTTATGAGAATACTTCTCTAAAATCAGGAAGAATATAGAAATAATAAAAATAAGAAAAACTGTTGGTATGAAGATAAAATCAAGGTTATCGTTTGTAATCAGGGGCTAAAAAAATAGTATGCTATTTTTTGTTGATCAACTTGAATCGTCTTACTTTAATCTATTTTTCAAAACGCAAATTCTTATCTTATGATGAAATATTTTTATAGATTATACAATAAGACTAGTGCTACCCAGCGCCCTAAATGAAAGAGAAAATGTATAAAAATTTAATTTAACAAATCTAATTATCTTATCACATGATTTTGGTATTATCAAAAACGCTGACTAGTATTGTCGCTTCAAAAGCTAGTAAATAAGGCGTTGTTATAGCCTTAGCCTTATAAAAAACCGGTTGTGAGCCGAACATTTATGTTCATATTACACAACCGGTATTCATATGGTGGGAACTACTGGACTCGAACCAGCGACCCCTTGCGTGTGAAGCAAGTGCTCTCCCAGCTGAGCTAAGCCCCCAAATAAATAAAATGGCGGAGAAGGTGGGATTCGAACCCACGGTACCCGAAGGTACAACTGATTTCGAGTCAGTCCCGTTATGACCACTTCGATACTTCTCCTTATGCAAAAAAATTTTAACAGATATTGATATAAATTTCAAGTCAAAATGGGGGAAGTATGATAAAATATTTTTATCGTTGGTTTTGGCAATAAACAACTATAAAATAAAAAACATTTATTTTTGGAATTAAATTGACGTCGAATAAATAATGCCTTTGCAGGCGAATATGGCGTAAATTATATGATTGACATAAGGAGGGTATGGATGAATATCTTAGTCATTGGAGGGACGCGTTATTTTGGGAAATATACCATTGAAGATATGCTGCGCGCTGGTCATAACGTAACAATTGCAACAAGGGGAAATGCAAAAGATAATTTTGCACACCGGATAGAGCGAGTGAAATTGGATCGTACAGATCCCAAAAGCGTCCAAGCTGCAATCGGAGGTAGGTATTTTGACCTGATCTGCGATAAAATAGCATATGGATCTAATGATATTAAAGCGATTCTGGATCATGTACGCTGTGGGAGATATATACAGATGTCTACCACTTCAGTCTATTATTCAAAAAATATGGATACCAAAGAAGAAGAATATGACCCGATGAAAATACAGCTTCGTTGGTGCTCGCGGGGCGATGATGATTATGGAGAAACAAAGCGTCAGGCAGAGGCAGCCTTAGTACAAGTATATGGGGAAATTCCTTCTGTAATGGTGAGATATCCGTTCGTTATTGGTAAGGATGATTATTCCAAACGCATGCTTTTTTATGTACAGCATGTATGGGAAAATAAACCGATGTATATTGATAATTTGAACGAACAACTTGGGTTTATCCGCTCTGACGAAGCTGGAAAGTTCTTGGCTTTTCTGGCAGACCATCCGTTTAATGGTCCTATAAACGGAAGCGCACATGGGACGGCTTCGGTCGGAGAAATATTGGACTATGTACAAACAAAGTTGGGGAAAAAAGCAATCCTCTGCGCAAATGGAGATGCTGCACCGTACAATAATGAAAAAGCCTACAGTATTAATACGCAGAAAGCAGAGAGGCTAGGTTATGCATTTAGCAATTTGCATGATTGGCTTCATGATTTACTGGATAGTTGTATTGCTGAAGTAAAAAACATGTGATTTATATTTATATTTTTCTTGTATTTTTAATAATTTTGGGCGAAATACCGGAAAGAAAGGGTAAAAATGAAAAAAGAAAAACGATTTGAAGTCGTATATCAGGAAAATAACTTTATAAGCGGGGAAATTATTCTTGTTGATCAAAAAACAGGAGTCAATTATTTATTTGTTCAATCGGGTTATGCAGGAGGATTAACTCCTTTGCTGGATGAATATGGGAAACCCGTAATTACGCGTAACATCCGGGAATAAATTATAATTATAAAAGAGGAGCACGGATATCTGCTCCTCTTTTAATAAAAAAAGGAAATTTAAAATTGGTGGCAGGCAAGAATTTCACCGAAATAAAGTGTATGATAATCTCCTTCGGCATAGAAGCGATGAACAATATCAGAAGCAAGATTTGCTTCATGCATTTCGGTTTCATAGACAATGCGGCATTCATAAGCAGCAGCGCAGCGATCTAATAATGGTACGGAAACCTTTTGTGCGGGTAAATATTGAAAACCCAATTCAGAAGCTTTATCTATCTCTCTGCCTGATTTTACACCGGCAATTCCTAGCTCACGTCCTAATTCTCCGTCTTTTGGGATGCATATGGTAAATTCTTTAAGCGAATTTAATTTTTCGTGAGTATATCTGGAAAGGCGAACGGCAACCATAGCAATTGGTTTACCCCACATTATTCCGGCAGTTGCCCAGCCAATTGTCATAAAATTGGGCTGTTCTTTTCCGGCAACAAGAAAGCAGCCTTTTGAAGATAAATGTTTTTCGAGCTGAGTAAATAATTCGCTTTGCGTGACGTTTCTCATGATTTCCTCCATATTTTTTAAAGTAAATTAGGGATATAAAAAAATAAAAAGACGCAGAATAATATCTGCGCCTTTA
Source organism: uncultured Clostridia bacterium (assembly GCA_944347775.1). Classification (GTDB taxonomy): domain Bacteria; phylum Bacillota; class Clostridia; order Christensenellales; family Christensenellaceae; genus QANA01. The sequence continues at coordinate 31,240 of CALVMT010000003.1, forward strand.
TTTTTTGGGTCAATCGTTGTCGTGATCGTCGGAAACTTTTTTGAAAAAGGAAAAGCTCCAAAGACCGGCCAAACCAACTAATGTATAGATGATTCGACTGACCAGCGCGGCCTGACCGCCGAATATTGCAGCGACAACGTCAAACTGGAATAAGCCTACGAGCAGCCAGTTAAGTGCACCCACAATAACTAAAATTAGCGCAATAATATTCAAATGATCAACTCCTTTCGGAGTATAGTGTATCCATGTTTTTTTAAAATAAACCTTTTATTTTTGGGTTTCGGAAATATATTCGATTTCCATCCAGTCAAATTTAACCGGTTCTAAAAAATCAGAAGGAAAAAACTTTGTCCGGCCAAAAGTGGAAAGCTCTTTTGCATGCTTGCTTACCCATACTGGTTCGGCAAGATCCAGACGTTTATATACTTGCTCTAGGCAATCCATTAAAGCAAATGCTGCATCTTCTTTTGCGCTTTTGGCATCGGCTCGAGCAATTATTTTATGATTTTTATGCAAAGTAACCCAAATTCTCATGAGCTTATACTTGCCTCTCTTTGAATTTTCTATGAGAAAATTAATGATAATCAGTTAAATTATATATGATAAGTAGGGATTTATGCAAGCGATACTTGCCTTTTTCCATGTAAACAAGTACAATGATTAGCGAAAACAGGATATATGCGAGGTATGCCCGGCTTTGGGTATATATAAAAAATTTGGCAGGTAATTTTGGAGAATAAATATATGAAATGGTTGCAGCGCATCATGAAGAATACATGGGTACGCCTTAGCGCAATGCTTATAGCGGGGCTCGGAGTAATTTTTTTGTTTGTATTTGTGGTGAACTGGGGAATGAGCAATAAAGCGCGAACCGAATTAATGGAACAGGGGACATTTATTGAAGGAGTAAGTATCAGCGGAGTAGATGTCTCAGGCAAGACAATGGCACAGGCAAAGGAAGCTGTAGTAGAACAGGCGAGGGAAATGCTGAAAAAAACAGTTGTACGCTTTCGTGTGGGTGAGACAGTATATCGTTTGACTGGAGCGCAGCTTGGAACACTTGTTGATTATGAAAGCGTAATGGAGCAGGCAATGCTCTGCGGTCGGGACGGCAGTTTATTAAGCAATCTTTCAACAAAACATAAGGCAAAAAAAGAAGGAATCTCTTTTGAACTGGATGTACAACTCGATCAAAGTGTTTTAGAAAGTACGATTAAAGAAATGAGTAATACGTTTAATACTACGGTTCAAGATGCACAGGTAGTTGTGGACGTTTCTAAAACGTCAAGTACACAAAAGGTTGAAAGCCAAATATATGCTTCGGAACCTGTTGTGGGTAGGGCAGTAGATATTAAAGCTTTAATCGAATCAATTGCTAAAGCAGTTGAACAGGATTGCACACTAAGAACAATTACTGCAGTTTGGGAAGAAACTCTGCCACAGTCTGTAGATACTGAGGCAATAATGGAAAATTGTCAGATGATTGGCTCTTATACGACAAGTTTGGAAAATACGGAATCGGCAGAGTTGAGTAATATATGGAAGGCAAGTGGCCTGTTGGCAGGGTTGCGAGTAAAGCCTGGTGAGACGGTATCAATTTTATCGTTAATGGGCGAGATGACACAGGAAGAGGGCTGGATGGATGCTAATGTGATAGGCAGTGATAGTGTGATACTAGAGACGGGAGGCGGTGTATCTCAAGTTGTGTCGACGTTATATGTTGCGTTATTGCAGGCAGAAGTACAAATCGATACGATTCAGCATCATACGTGGTCGCCTGATTACATCACTGCCGGATTGGACGCATGTATTTCGTCATCTGAAAATATTGATTTTATTTTTACAAATCCATACGATTCAATACTCTATATCTTAGTGAATTGTGATGGTTCAGAAGAGAAAAAGTTGACGATAGACATATATGGCGCACCTCTTGGGTATTCTGTAGAAATATCTACGGAAGTGATTATGGATTATGAACTTTCCGATGAGGCGGTTGTTAATGTAGATGAAAGCAAACAACCGGGTTATTCCGAATGGGTGAAGCCAAGGAAAAACCGCGTAAAAATAGATGTATGGAAGATACGTAAGGATGATGAAAGTGGAGAACAAGTGGGTAGCAAACTTTATATAGGAGAAACACAGTATCCGGGTTTGGTAGGAGAACAAATTATTGGCCCGCAAGTAGAAGAATTACAAAAAGAAGAGGCTCAAGAAGAAGTTGAAGGAGAAGCGATTGCTGAAGAGGAACAGCAGCAAAATTCTGCGCAGCAGTGACGCTTTTAGGCAAAAACGGAAAAAAGTAAAAACATACATTTTAGAAGGTATTTTTCGAGAATCTATTGACAAAATGAGACCTTGACTATAAAATTATTATTGCATGCTTGGCCATGCGAGTGTAGTTTAATGGTAGAGCTCCAGCTTCCCAAGCTGGTAACGTGGGTTCGATTCCCATCACTCGCTCCACCTGGTATGCGGCAATGGTATTTGCCAGTGCAAAGCTACCGCCGGCATGCAAATTAACACAACTTATTTAAATGTTGAGAGGTAAATTTCTTAGGAGGCAAACATGGCAAAGCAAGTATTTAGCAGAACGAAGCCGCATGTCAACGTAGGGACAATCGGGCACGTAGACCACGGCAAAACGACGCTGACGGCAGCGATCACCATGACGCTGGCCGCATTAAATGGG
>CALVMT010000004.1 GCA_944347775.1 uncultured Clostridia bacterium
TCTTTCCTTTAAGCAATAATCTGGGTTCTGCCATCCATTTATGTCCATCCCTCAGACACAAACATTCAACTTTTGTTGTGCTATTAATGTATTTGCCGATGACAAGAATATCTGGGTTAATAGATAATATTTTATTCTTAAAATCAATAGTAGAGTACCTCTCAGATTTTGAGCATCTTGGACAGTTATCCTTTAGTAAATTGTGTGGAAGAGCATAACCGATATATCCATCTTTTAAGCATCGATATTTTATTTTTGTAGTAGCATTTATGTATGGACTTAACAATTCTATTTTTTTGTCACTGTCATGTATCTTTTTTATAAATTCGTCGTTACTTAAAGTCTTACTTTTACCAAGAATTTTGTGAGCGCATTTTGGACACCCGTGTCCATGTAATAAATGACTTGCCCTTGCTTCCCAAATATGACCACATCCATCAACAAGACACCGGCATTTAATTTTACTTACCGAATTAACGTAATGACTAATGATTTCTATATTCGGATTAATGTGCAACATATCGTTAATAAATTCATCGTGTGTGCGTTTAATGTTGCCGGCACATTTTGGGCATCCGCTTCCAGCAAGTAAATCGTGTGGAGTGGCAGTCCATTCATAACCACAATTTGCAATCAAACACTTATGTTTGATTTTCATTCTGCTTCCAACATATTTACCGATAACTTCAACGGTGGGATTCTTTATCTTAAGTTCTTCCACATATTCTTCGTGTGTTTTCTTTTTCATTTAACACCTCCAATCTATATATTCTTCATTCGCAAACAATTTTTTATTTAAAAGGATCGTTAATCCTTATAGATTTACTAAACGTAAATTTTCTTTAGCTTTAACTAAAGTGCAGACCATATCATTCATCATGCCTATCAACAATAGGTTTAGATGCTCTCCATTTCGGAGCACTTGCCCCTAACGGCATTTCAGCCGATGGCCGTTGAACCTTCCCCTATTCGGGGCTTGGATGCTGATTTCCCATTTTTTGTGCATAAAAATAAGCACTTAGAAAATAAGTGCTTTGTAGTTCCGAATACTTAGGATTTAACCATATATTCATCTATTTAATTTTTTCTACTTTCGTAACATTCACGCATAGTTATATTTCATACATACGTTGTAGTTTAAATAGCTTTAGGATTTCTCAGCAGTTAAAAGAGATACACTATATCCTTTCGGAATATAGCGGACTAAAAATATTTAATCTTTTTGACTATCAAGCAATTCTGTATATTTATCTATCAAATCTGAGAGGCTTTCAAGTTCGGCTTCGATTCCGTCTTGTACTAGATCTTTTAAAGCCTGCTTTTCGTCCTCGGCCGCGAGTATAGATTCTTGCTGTAACTCAAGTAACTCTTTCCTACGTTCAAGCAAGTTCTGGTTATACGGGTCTTTCTCGATTTCCTTATTTAACTCGTCAATAGCTTTCCGGTACTCGTCAGCTTGAGACATATACGTATTATAATTAACAGTATGAAGTCCCATTGTGGCCTTCCCCTGGTCAGTAATTTGTCCACGGTCATCAAAAAGCTTATCATTAGACATAAGGTCAACAAGGAAATCTGACTCTGTGGTAATGCCAGAAACAGCCTCTTGGAATTTATCAAATATATCCCATTCGAGCTGACGCATTTCGTTTTTAAACTCAATGATACTTGTCGTCGAATCCTGGATTGCTTCTGAAACATCGTTTATTTGACTTTGAAGGTCAAACCATGCCTCTGATTCTTTTGCAATCGCCCCACTGTTCACCGCATCATTTAAAGATGCTACTAATTGGTCACGTTCTTCGTTCAGTTTTTCAAGCGTATCCTGCTCATTCTCGATAAGAGCAGAATAGTATTGCTGGCTTACAATATATCCGGCAGTTTCGGTCTGGTCAACATATCCCTCCATCATATTCCGGAAATGTTCTAACTGACCAACAATGCCGTCAAACATTGTGGATATATGTTCAAAAGCCTGCTCATATAATTCGGACTCAGTTTCTTTTAATTGCTCGATTGCATCACGACAATCAAGGGCTTTTTCATCAAAATCTTCACATGGTTCGCTACGCCATGCAGTTCTCTTATGAACTTCTCCGGGAGTTAGCCGGAAGTTGAGACTATATCTTCTATTTGATTAAATTGGTTTTGGGAAATACAATATTTTGTGGTAAGAACACCATATTTACATATGTCAAGAGTTGATATTATTTCAGAACTTTTATATAATTTATATTAGAAGCAATGACAAACGTTTTATTTATAGGCTAGATAGAACGGTTAGGCGGTTGAGTCACATCAAGGCAGTGATGTCTTGTTCATCTGATAAATATCCTCATGACTTCATGCGGAAATACTTATGAAGGGAGGATAAAGAGTGTGACAGAAATAATTGTGTCGATTATCTACGGAATAATCGGTGACGTTATCGTTACATGTATTTTCCGGTTATATGATAAAACACACAAAAATAACCGCCATAGGTCGAAATAGCGGTTATCTTTGTGCTGATGTTTAATTAGCCTTTGCATACCAATATATAGACTCAACCGTTTAACGGTCGTTGCTTCTTTTTTTCTAATATCATTATATAAAATATTTTCCCCAAAATCATTGTTAAACATGCACAAAAATTCTTTTTATTTCTGTATAATTTTATTTAATCAAATAGTCTAACATTTCGAGTTACCAATCGCTTGTAACCCTACGCCGCTACACTCATCACGGCTGATCGTTGAGCATATCCCTATTCGGGACTTCGTTGCTGATTGTCCAATCCTTATATTTCTTAAACCATCACGCCTGCCCATGTTTCATGACTACGTTGTGGTATATAAGGTTCTCAGGAGTTCCCAGCATTAGAAAGATTTTACATTGGCGTGAAATTTTCATACCAATTTTCATAATCCTTGATTTTATCCATCAAAGATTCATCAGTAATTGTTTCAATATTTATCGAC
>CALVMT010000005.1 GCA_944347775.1 uncultured Clostridia bacterium
GTCTATCCCAGATGAAATCTATCTTATTGGCAATAGCTCACGCGTATTGGATGTTGGCCTTCCGATGAGCATGACATTGAGCCAGGCAATAGAAGAGCAGGAGCAGCAGAACCCCGAAATAACGGTAAACGGCAACCTTGTTTCCGAAGAGAAACACAATATAGGTTCTGCGCTGGAAATTTCGAGTGAACAAGAGGGTAGTGCAAATGTACAGCTGAATTTATTTGGGATTATTCCGATTAAAGATATCAAAATTACATCAGTTGATCAAAAAATACTAATCCCGGGCGGCCAAAGTATTGGCGTTATGTTGCATACAAAAGGTGCGCTTGTTGTCGGCCTAATGGATATTTCCCGGGAAAATGGGGAAAAAAGCAATCCAGCCGCGACGGCAGGATTATGTGTAGGGGATATCATTGTGGAATATGACGGGATTGTTATTAATGATGCATCGCATTTATCCCAACTAATTGAAGAGTATAAGGGTAAAGAAGTGGCAATTGTGGTATTGCGCGATCAGGTTCGCGTAGAACTGGCGGTTAAGCCGGAATTGGATGCTCAAACAAATACATATAAACTTGGTGCGTGGCTCAGAGATAGTACGGTAGGTGTGGGGACACTGACATTTTACGATCCGGAAAGCGGACGTTTGGCAGGGTTAGGGCATGCCATTACGGATTTTGATACAGGAGAAATTCTCGCTGTAAAAGAGGGAAATATTGTCGAATCAAAAATTGTTGGTGTTATCAAAGGCGAAGCAGGCAGCCCGGGAGAACTGAAGGGAAGTTTTGATTATGGGACAAAAACACTTGGAAGTATTGAAAAAAATACCGAATACGGTATTTACGGCAACGCCGAAAAAGAGCTTCAAAATGAATTATATACTTATCTCGAGGCCGCAGACAGAAGCGAAGTTGAGCTTGGCAAAGCGTCTATTTTATGTACGATTGATGAGGATGGTGTAGCAGAATATTCTTGCCAGATTATCAAAATATACGATCAGGATACGCAGGCTCAGCGAAGCTTTATTCTTGAAATAGATGACCCTGTGCTTTTGGAAAAGACGGGAGGGATTGTTCAGGGAATGAGTGGAAGCCCGATTATCCAAAACGGAAAATTAATCGGCGCGGTCACGCATGTCTTTATCGATAATCCCAAACGGGGATATGGTGTATATATTGATTGGATGCTAAAAGATATGAGCGAAATGGAATAGAATCGTTGCGCCGGAAAAGAAAGCTGTAGTATAATTTGGTCAAGAAATCATGTGGGGGCGTGTATATGGCCGAGCAGGGGAAATTACGAGCATTAATCGCAGGCGGCAGCAGAGACTATATTTTAGCATTGAAAAAGGATCTGGAACGCACGGGTTTTTTTGAAAAGTGTACTGTAGCTTATTCCGGCAATGAAGCTTTGGAAAAAAACGAAACCTATCACCCGGATTTAATTGTAACGGATATTATCTTGCGTGGTTTGGATGGGCTTGGGCTGTTGGAAAAAATACAATGCAGCGGATCTGGGCGGAAATGTAAAATTATTGTCTGTACGTTGGCCTGTTCGGATTTTATTATCCGGAAAGCTTTTGAATATGGGGCGGATTTTTTCCTGATTAAGCCATTTGCGTATCAAACGTTTCGCGATACACTCGTAGAATTGCTTGGGCTTGTTTCAAAAAAACAATGCACGTCTTTTGGAAATATTGATGCAATGATTGTGGAAGTGATTCAGCGAATCGGATTGCCACCCGGTTCTAAAGGATATCATTATGCAAAATGGGCAATAAAACAGCTTTTAGGAAACCCTTCTTTGGCAAATCATATGACAACAAAGCTTTATCCGGCTATTGCCGAGCAATATAATTCTACGGCGGGGCGTGTAGAAAGAAATATCCGGCACGCTATCGAAGTAGCATGGAATAAAGGCGATTTAGAATATATTGAACAGTTGTTTGGCTATACGATAGACGAAAATAAAGGTAAACCGACAAATACGGCATTTTTAGTTACCATCGCGAATTTTATTCAGCTGCGGCTATACCGCATCAATTAAGATTCTAAGCAGCGCTTTTTTTGCATATCAATGCAAAGATGAGGTGGTGTCTGCTTGAAAATAAAACGTGTGAAAAATGGAATTATTCAGACGCTTAAGGCTCATTGGCACCTCTGTGCGGTGAGCCTGTTTTTTATCTTGACGGGAATTTTTGCCGCAGGAAAGCTATTTAATTTATTTACCGAAACACAAAAATCATGGTTTAATAATATTGCATTTGGCGCTGAACAAACTGCAGGGTCTTCTGTATATGTTCTTGTCCTGCGACGCCTTATTTTTTGGATTTTGCAATATGCGTTATCTACTTATATGATTTTTATCCCCCTTTGTATTGGTATGGAAATATTTGGAATAATGTGGCAGACAATGTGTTGGATGTTTGCCTTTGGGCAGCAAAATGCGAAATTAAATTTTATCTGTTTGCCAATCATGTTTGTTTGCCTGATTTGCAACCTATTTAAATGCACAGCCGGAATAAAAATAACTTTGGATTTTTATCGAAAAAAATATTTACAGCGCTATGTCCCGAAAACTGCTTGGGAAGTCATGCACGATTCTTTTCTTCATGTCTTGTCGGGAATAAAAGTGCAAGCATGTCTATTGCCGATATGGTGTATTGAAATTGCAATATGGGTATTGTAAATAACGCGGAATATTTTGCTTTATACAATCCATATACTAAGGTAAGAGAGAAAAAATAAAGGAGGAATAGTCTCCATGTCCCAAAAAATCAGGAAGAGGACTGCAATCATCCTGCTATGCCTTATGTTATTTCCGCTTTTTTCTTCGATTAGGGTGGCAAAAGCAGAAGAGCTTTCGCAGAGTGCAAAAGCATATGTTTTGATAGAAGCCCAGACAGGGCAGATTATTGAAGCAAAAAACGAAACAGAACCTTTACATGGTGCAGGAATCACAAAAATAATGTCGTTTTTGCTTTTTTTTGAAGCGTTGGAAAATGGGATTGTCAAAATGGAGGATAGTGTAAGCGTCTCTGCAGAAGCAGCCTCTAAATCGGGAACAAGCGCTTTTTTGGATTCCGGTGAGTCGCATACATTCGGTGATCTGCTTAAAGCCGCAATAGTCGGTTCGGCCAATGATGCAACTTGCGCTCTTGCAGAGAAAATCGCGGGCAGTGAAAGTGCATTTACTGAGCAAATGAATCAAAAGGCCGAATTGCTTGGAATTGATGCAGTTTTTGCGGATTGCACAGGCATTTCAACGGATTCTAAGGCAAGCGCACAGGCGTTTGCTGTCATTGCGTCCAGATTGGCGAAATATAGCCCTTTTTTTGAATACAGTTCATGCTGGACATATTCCTTTGTGCATAATAATGGGCGGGAGACTGAAATAACCAATAGTAATACGCTTGTGCGTGACGGTACTTGCGATGGAATGGCAACAGGTTCTACCAGCGAAGGGGGATATCATATGATTGCCTCGGCAAAAAGTGGCGGCGCACGATTTATCTTTGTTATTTTGGGCGAGCAAAATGCTGCAAACCGTTCTTCCTGTGCCAACAAAGCGATTTCGCAAGCTGTGGCGACATATGGTGTAAAACAGATTGCGCAAAAAGATGCAAAGTATAAAAGCGTATCCGTTAAAGGAGCCGAGAACGAAGAAGTCGATGTTTATCCAAGCGAGGATCTCTCTATTCTCTACCAAAAGGGAGAGGAAAACGATATTCAAATTCAAGTGGAAATGGATGAGCTTATACTTCCGCTTACGCAAGGGCAGATTGTAGGAAAAATAATTGTAAACACACCGGCTGGGCGGCAGTCGGTCGCATTGGAAATTCGGCAGGATATTGATTCAAAATCAATAAAAGGAAGCGCCGGGAAAATTTTGCGGATATGGTTATTTGGATTATCGTAAAAAGGCCGTTAAACGGCCTTTTTATTTTCGACGATCATTGCGGATAAAAGGTTTACAAACGGCATTTGAAATAAGTAGATGATATTTATCTGGGCGACGATAGGCATTTGCATGGACTTCTTTTTCACGGTAAGCGCGCATTTCTTCCAAAGGAAAAGTAGCCATATAGATTCCTTCTGCTTCTCCTGCTTCGATAATCATTGTATCGCGGGAAGCAGGTTGCATGTCGCGGTAAGCGATGCCGTCAAATGCGGAAGAATGTCCGTTGCAATCGGGTTGCCCGTATGCATAGTTGGCGGTGGCGATGCCGAGCATATTTTCAAAAGCGCGTGCTCTAAGCTGAGATAACCTGTTAATTTCCATCGGACAGGCGTTGGGGACAAGGATAATTTCAGCGCCTTTTAACATGAGAAGTCGCGCGCTTTCCGGAAACTCTCTGTCATAACAGATCATTGCGCCGATTTCCACCGAGCCATGTGCAGTTTCCAGTGAACAGACGTAAAAATCATCTCCTGGCGTCAGATTGCGTTCCACATCAAAATCGCAGGTGTGTACTTTCGCGTAGTGTAAAACAAGCCTGCCTTTTCGATCAAATAGGCAAACGGTATTTTGGGGCAGAGGGTCATGTTGCTCTAAAAATGTAATGGCAATAGCCATATCAAGCGTCAACGCTAATTCGCGAAACGACTCAACAAATACGCTGTCGAGGGAAACGGCTTCGCTGCGCAGGCAGTCAATATCATGCGAAACATGATATCCGTTATTCCACATTTCCAGAAAAAGTACAATATCTGCGCCAAGCAGTTTGGCTTTTTTGCAATAGTCTATGCCCTTTTGCATATTCATTTGCTGATTAGATGTGGAAGTCAGTTGTAATAATGCAATTTTAATCTCATTCATGGAGAATCTCCTTGATATATCTCGATTATAAAATTATTTTACTATAAAAAGCTTTTTTATCCAAGTTTCTTTTTGTAGTTGTAACAGGCAAGATGTTCGTGTTATACTTATAAAAAAAGAGGAATAATAAGATGAACAAGCATGCTTACCTGGTGATGGCGCATCATCAATTTGAAATTTTAGAAAAAACATTACAGATGCTGGATGATTCCCGTAATGATTTTTTTATTCATATTGATAAAAAAGCAAAAAATTTTGATCGAAAATTATTGGAAAGCAAGGTGCGCAAATCCAAGATTTTTTTTGTAGATAGAATGAAGGTTAATTGGGGCGGATACAGCCAGATTGCCTGTGAACTTTTGCTGCTCAAAGCCGCGGTTTCGGAAGGCTGCTACGATTATTATCATCTTATTTCCGGTGTGGATTTGCCCATTAAGCCCAAAGAGAAAATTCTTGCTTTTTTTGATGAAAATAGAGGAACGGAATTTATTTCTTTTACAGAAGCGGGAAAGCAAATGAAGAATGATTCGCTCGAACGCATTTCACATTACCATCTGTTTTTTGATTCTCCTTTTCAAAGAAATGGGTTTATTTTTCGCCAACTCGAACGTGTCAGCATGGCGATACAATCTGTGCTGCACATAAACCGCCTTAAGCATGCAGAAATACAATATGCTAAGGGCGCGAATTGGTTTAGCATTACCGATGCGCTTGCTCATGATATATTGGAGAAGGAAGAGTGGATCCGAAGGAATTTTCGTTACAGTAGATGCGGAGATGAGCTTTTTTTGCAGACACTTGTTTACAATTCAAAGTTTTTATCTGAAACATATTTTATGAAGCAACATATGGAACTCGACGATTATCATGCCGTTCTTCGATTGATTGACTGGCAGCGCGGAGAACCGTATGTATGGCGTATGGAGGATTATGATCAGCTGATTACTTCTGATTATCTGTTTGCAAGGAAGTTTGATTTGGATACAGACAATATTGTTGTTGATGCAATTTTTAAACATTTTTCGATTTCTCAGCAGAAAACGGAAGACTGACTGACGGGTAAACAGAGAGATATTTTAATAAAAGAACTTGCATTTATCAAAGGAGCATGATATAATTCATTTGTTAATTATATCGGAGGGATATCTATGGAAGTGGTTTCCTTACTCATTAAAATTATATTATGCCTTTGTTCTTTATTTTTGGTGATAGTAGTTCTCTTGCAGAACGAAGAGGCGCCAAGGACAATCGGCGATGGTGGAATCAGCAAAAAGGCAAGAGGCCTGAATGTACTGTTGGCAAAATTAACAAAAATTGCAGCGATATCTTTTATGATATTGGCGGTAGCGTTGGTGTTGATTCAGCGGTTTTCTTAAATATGAGTTTTTGGCGCCCTTTTTAAAGGGCGTTTTTTTATCCGAAAAATAGAATTTTGATTGGGAGTAGAATTTAATTTGTTGGATAGAGAACGTAAAGAAAAATTAAAAGAAGCGTTTTTGGCATTGGTCGAAAAAAAAGGAAGTATTGATGCGCATGTTTATTTTTTACAGCAAGGCATTGATTGGGAAAGCGCTCAACAGCTGGTTAAAAGCTGTGTAAAGGCAGGAGAACTCGTGCGTCTAAAAAACGGGAAAATTGCCGCGCTAGATTATGCTGGTTTTGTATGTGGTCCAATTGAAATTAAAAAAGATGGATTTGGGTTTGTAAGAGCCGAAAAAGGAGATGTTTTTATTCCCGAAAAATATATGCTTGGCGCGCTGCAAGGGGAGAAAGTTCTTGTCAAAGTAGTAAAATATTCCCGTAAAGGCAGAGAGGGCAGAGTTGAACGTATTCTTTCAAGATTGCCTTATCGTGCGGTAGGTAGGTATTTTGCAAGCAAGAAAAGACGCCCTTTTGTATTGCTTGAGCAGGTTGGCGGTAACCCCAAAAAGGTTTTTCTGGCCATGCCTGAAAAGAAAGAGAAAAAAAGAATTCGCAATGGCGAGATGGTTGTTTTGGATCTTTATAAGAGGGAAACCTCCAAACATCCTGCCGAGGGAAAGATCATTGAGATTCTCGGCAAAGAAAATGAACCGGGCGTAGATATTTTAAGTATTGCAAGGGCTTATGGATTATATGCGCAATTTCCGCAAAAAGTGGAAAAAGAAGCTGCGCGGATTGAGCAAACTGTAGATAAAGAGGAACTGGCAAAAAGGGAATTGTTGTTTGATCGGAAGATATTTACGATTGATGGTGTAGATGCCAAAGATCTCGATGATGCGGTATCTCTGGAAATTACAAAAAAAGGGACATACCTCTTGGGCGTGCATATTGCAGATGTTTCCCATTATGTTCATCCAGGCAGTTTTTTGGATGAGGAAGCGTTTAAAAGGGGAACGAGTGTGTATTTGGTTGATCAAGTTGTCCCTATGCTTCCCACAAACCTCTCAAACGGGATATGTTCATTAAATGAAGGAGTTATTCGTCTCACGGTATCCTGCTTTATAGAGATTGACCGGCAGGGAAAAGTAATTTCCCGGCGTTTTTGTAATTCGGCAATTCGTTCATGTCATCGTTTAAATTATGATGAGGTAAACCAATTGTTAGAAGAGCATGATCCGCAGGTGGCAAAACAATACGCAGATATTGCGGATGTGTTGACTCATATGGCAAAATTAGCGGAAGTATTGCAGAAAAAACGCCATGCAGAAGGAAATATTGATTTTGACATACCGGAAGCGAAAATTTATCTGGATGAAAAAAAGCGTCCGTTGGAAATTAAAAAGAGAGTGCAGCGTACTGCGGAAAAACTGATTGAAGAATTTATGATTTGTTGCAATAATACGGTGGCGGAGATTTTTTCTGCAGACAAATCGCCATTTCTTTATCGGATTCATGATTACCCTGATCAACAAAAACTGGAAGCCTTAAGTTTTGTGTTATCCAATTTTGGTTATCGAAATTTACATATAACCAATAAACAGTTGCAAAAAATATTGGAGGATTGTACAGGAAAAGCGGAAGAACATCTAATTAAAATACTCGCTCTTCGCGCGATGAAAAAAGCGGTCTATAGTAGAGAAAATCATGGGCATTTCGGACTAGGCCTGGAAGCTTATACGCATTTTACTTCCCCTATTCGGCGTTATCCGGATCTTATTGTTCATCGCCTGTTGAAAGCAAAAATGGGAACGACATATCAGGCAGATTATTCGCTGACTCAAATTGCTGCACAGGCAAACTTGACTGAACGCAGAGCAATGGAAGCCGAACGTAAAATCGACGATATAAAAAAAGCAGAGTATATGAGTAGGCATATTGGGGAAATTTTTACTGGTAGAGTTTCCGGGGTGACGGCTTATGGTATCTATATAGAGCTTGACAATACGGTTGAAGGGTTTTTACCAATAGAATCTTTGCGCGATGATCGTTATAATTATCGAGAAGAACAATATTGTCTTGTCGGAAATAGAAGCGGGCGCAAAATTCGTTTGGGCGATGAAATACAGGCAAGATTGATATCGGCTGATAAAAATATTCCCAAAATTGAATTTTTTGGAATAAATATTCCCAAAAAACAAAATATATGATATGATAATATAGGAGTGTAATAAATGGCTGAAGGAATAAAATTGATTGCCAGGAATAAAAAAGCAACTCACGATTTTTTTATTGAAGACCGTTATGAAGCAGGGATTTCTCTTGTGGGAACGGAAGTAAAATCTTTGCGTATGGGAAAGGTTAATTTGCGAGATTCTTTTGTTATGGCAAGAGACGGAGAATTATGCGTATATAATATGCATATCAGTCCGTATGAAAAGGGAAATATTTTTAATAAAGATCCGCTACGCACAAGAAAGCTGTTGATGCATAAAAAAGAAATTAATAAATTGTTTGGCTTAACTACAATTAAAGGATATACGTTGGTGCCACTTTCTCTGTATTTTAAAAATGGCAAGGTAAAAATGGAAATTGGCCTTGCACAGGGTAAAAAACTATATGATAAGCGGCAGAGTATGAAAGAAAAGGCGATCCAAAGAGAAAGCGCACAGCAATATAAAGCTTTACAACATTAAATTGGGGGCGTATTGGTTTCGACGGGGATCATTTTTAGCAGATAAGCAAGTCGCAGTCTCCAAAGCTGCGTAAAAAAAGTGGAATTAAAAATAAACGCTAACGATAATAAAGTTTTAGCTGCTGCTTAATTGCGGCATGTCCGATTTTCCCGATGGGCCTACCCGCTCGGGACGGGCATCAAATTAGGGTAGGATAACACCAGGCCTTTGCCCTGGGGGTTTGGTGAATTAAAACAGGGATACCGGCTGGTTTCCGGCGGAAAGGGTACACCAGCAGGGAATTTCATACTTTCCGATAAGCTTGGAGAAATTTTGTTACAACGATTTGCGGACAGGGGATCGACTCCCCTCGCCTCCACCATAACAGGACCATCAAAAAGATATGTTCCGCAAAAACCCCGATTTTATCGGGGTTTTTTGCTGCCCAAACGCCGGGATTTGGGGATGCATATTCGTAGATA
>CALVMT010000006.1 GCA_944347775.1 uncultured Clostridia bacterium
CCAAAGAAGAAGCCTTCCGCAGAGGAGGAACGCGCTATCAAGTTTCGCCCTTTGCGTTAATCTATGCCGAAGAAAATTATTATCTTCTCGCCTTTGACAGCAAAGCTCAAATATTCAAGCATTACAGAGTAGATAGAATGAAGAACATTCAAATATCCCAAAAGGACAGAGAGGGCATAGAACAATTCAAGGAAATAGATATGGCGCGCTACACTACCCAAACTTTCTCAATGTTCGGCGGAGAGGCGGAACGGCTCACGCTTGAGTTTTCCAACCGTTTAATAGGCGTTGTCATAGACAGGTTTGGAAAAGATATCCCCATAAGAAAAGCAGATGAAGAACATTTCCGAGTGTCTGTTGAGGTAGTCATAAGCGAACAGTTTTTCGGTTGGCTCTTTGGTTTAGGAACTGGCGCAAGGATTGTTTCGCCTCAATCGGCGGCGGAACGTATGAGAAAGTCATTGGAAGATATCATGCGAAACTATCTGAGAGAATAAGGAGAAACAATGGATAATATCTATGAGTATTTAGCCTCATCAAAATTATTACTTAGTAAAAACTTTTTTAATGCTGCCTTTTGTCTGGTGTGTTGTGCTATAGATGCATGTGCATATAATGAATATGTCCATGAAAAAATAACTTCAAATAAATTGAGGTGGACAAAGTGGATAGGAGAAAATATTAACACAATTACTAAATTTGGTCTACCTGCTACTTTCGGAAAAAACTGCAAATTTAAAATGGGAAAAATTGAAGACTTGAAAGTCGATAAGGAGGGTTTTTGCACGTTAGAAGACTTTTTGTATTACGCATTTAGATGTTCATTCGTTCACGAAGCAAAAGCAATAAATGCCGTTAAGTTTACATCGAGTAACCTATTTGCTTATAATAAAAATGAAATCGTTATACCTTTTAACATAATTATTGGCTTAATAAAAAGTGTTGAAGAATATTTAGATAAGAATGGGTATCAATAAATGTTCATACTCATTAAAAAATCTAAGTAGTTGTTGGAAGTCATTAGAAATTGTTAAAAGATGTAGGGTTTGAATGGAAAGTTGCAAAAACTTGATGGTTTTATATAGGATAGTATTAAAATTTGGCAGAATATGATTAGCAAAAAATGTGTTGCTTTACTCGTAAAACAGATGTAAGATTAAACCAAGAAAAGCACAGTGAATGTGTGCTGTAAATTAAAAAATGATGGGACTTACCTTTGAAAAAATCCCATAAAATAGCGGTTTTCTTGCTTAGGCTCCTCCTCCGTTCCCGCGCACGTAGAAATGATGGGACTTATCGGAATGGGCAATAACCCCATGGTTGGCGCATCCGTTGCAGTTGCCGTTGCGGTTGAAGAAGCGATGAAATAAGGCTTAACAAAGCTGTTTTTAGGCAAATAAAAACCAATTCATTTTAGATTTACGGTTAGACACATCATTTGTGCGAAAATACAGATAATGTGTCTTATTTTTTTGATTGGACACATCACAGTGATGGGAGCAATCTAAAATGAAGAAAATCCAAATGCTGAAAAAAAAGAATTTGACCTTTAAAGATGGGTGTGAAAAATACCTTGACGATTGCAGACAAAGAAATTTGAGAGAGGGAACAATTCGCCACTATAAGCAGTCCTACACGCAGTTTTATAAAATCATTCCTCCAGAAATGCCACTCATTGAATTTACAGAAAAGACCTATACGGATTATGTAACCTATCTTACCGAAACGCTTGAAAACGATATAAGCATTAACTCCTATCTTCGAGATTTAATTACAACGCTTCATTTTCTTATGAGAGAGGAATATATCCCCCTGTTCAAAATGAGAGCAATCAAAGCAGATAAAAGACCAATAGAAACCTACACAGAGGAAGAATTAACCAAACTACTGAAAAAGCCCAATATGAAAAGATGTTCGTTTACGGAATACAAGAATTGGGTAATGACAAACTTTCTTTTTTCTACAGGCGTAAGGCAAAGAAGTTTACAAAACATCAAGATAAAGGATATAGATTTTGATAACAAAGTTGTATATGTAAACTTCACAAAAAATAGAAAACCGCTTATTGTTCCCCTCAACCAAACTATGGTGCGGATTTTAGAGGAATATTTAACATACAGACAGCACACAAGCGCAGAGGAGTATTTATTCTGTAATGTCTTTGGACAAAAGCTAACCAAATCAACCTCTTATCATATATTTTACTCCTTTTCTGTCTTTCCTATATCTCAAAAAAAGGCGACAAAAAAGAGAGGAGCAATGAAAAGCCAATGCTCCTTCGCCCCTCACGCATATATGATAAACAACAATATCTGTTGTGGGAAACACTTTACTTATACATATTACTTACACATATATGTATACATTATTGAGGTGGGCTATACAGTTTTGAGACACAAGGAAAGGTTTGAAATTTTACAGAGAGAAAGAGAACTTAGAAGAGTGTTCCTCACTCATTTCTCTTTCTTTTTCTAATATTATTATACTTGAAATTTGGGATTTTTTCAAATTTTTGGGGGAGATGAAAATTTCAAAAGCGCGCGCCACTGTGGCGGCGGAACATAAAAAAGCCTCCCACGAAGGGAGGCGAGGTTCATCTTACAACATTCTTTTTCTTGACCGCAAAAGCAATTCCCACAACAGATATTATCATAAGGATAGCGTATATCCATAATGGAAAACTGCTGTCTCCTGTTTCGGGAGAATCGCTTTTCGGCGTAAAAGTAACTTTTAATGTGGAATCACTCGTTACTTCCTGCAATGTAAAAGTATTGTCTGATAGTTCCGAAAATACATCTTTACCGTTATACAGAACAGCGGTTAGCTCATAATCAGAATTAGAAATGATATAAAATTCTGTCTTTGTGTGTCGATTCACCTCTATTGTTGCACTTTCCGTATAGATTTTCCCATTTACTTCGACTTTTCCATTTCCCTCAATTTCAAGTTTTACGGAAAATTTTGCAGGAACCGTCGTCGTTAATGTCGTGTCAGAAGCTAAAGCCGGAAGCGGAATACAGACAATCAATAGTATCGCAATAAGCAAAACGGCACATATTTTGTTTTTGTGAATTGTCGATACCTTTCTCATTATTTTTACCAATTAGCTTTCCACTACAACTTCTGCTGTAAAGGTGATGGTAGAAGAATATTCTCCTCCTAATGCTTTGCCCCAATCAGCACTATCTATTTTTACTTGGAGTTTTTTTGTATCATCCTTTGCAACTAGAGTGCTGCTTTCTTGAAGAACATAATATTCTTTACATGTTCC
>CALVMT010000007.1 GCA_944347775.1 uncultured Clostridia bacterium
CCGATTTGTATGACGAACTGACTATGCCCGTAGAACTCCGTCGCGCCCATCAGCATAACGACAAGGCTGTCATGCAGGCATACGGCTTCTGGGGCAAGCTCAATTCAGAGAGCGAATGCGTCGCCGAGCTTATGAAAATGTATCAGGAGTTGACTAAGGAGAAGTAAGAATTAGTATTATGGAAACAGAGACTAATGCCTATTGTTTAGGTAAAATAAACTCAAAAGATGTAGGTACGGAAAAACACATTCCATCAAAAATACAAGCGGATACACTCTTTACATTTAGTACGAAGTTATCATACATTATACCAGCCATTAAACAAATGTTTGTTTCTCCAAGGTACTGTGTTGAAGACATCTCTTATCTTAAAATAAAGAATTTAAAGAGAATAGCTTATCCAATGAAGTGCTTTTGTGATATTAATTTACATCGAATTCAAGAGCATTTGCAGTGGTACGGGTATTACGGTTTAGCATTTTCTAAAGCATGGGGCATGCATAATTGTATACAACCCGTCCATTATATTAATCCGGAATCGGAACTTCGCAAAGATTTCACAACAGCTTTTTCGGCTGCACTAAAAGCTAAAACAGATCATGAATTATCCGTACAAATTAAAATGAAAAATTATCTGCTTCATCAATTAATGTATTTTAAGCCCTATGATGGCAAGATGCAGGAGCGCGATACAAGGAAATTAAAAAGGAAGTGTTTTACGGATGAATGCGAATGGAGGTTTGTTCCTGATGTGTCAAAGATTGAATTTGAACAAGTACTTCTTGACCATTCAGTTTATGACGTGGGTTTATTAACTGATTTAAGCAACTCTATGATGGGGATTCGAGAAATTTCATTGGGGTTTGACTATTCTGATTTAAAATACATAATCGTTAAAACATTGGATGATTTCCAAGAATTGGCGAACGTAATTGTTGGATTGAAGCTTGATAAAATAAAAGAGCAACAACTCTTTTCAAAAATAATAATTTGGGATATTTCAAAAGGTGATTTCTAATGTTTGTAAACTTCAATAAAATATTTAAAGAAAAACAACCAACAGAACATGCTATCCCGACTGCATTATTGGACTATTTTAATAGTTCACTTCCTAAAAACTTAAGATATATTGATGATGGAAAGGGCAACTTCATTTTGGTGAGTGAAGCAGAATCAATCAATATTGGTGGGTTTAGATTTGCTCCAACTATAGAACAAAAGAAAATTCTTGGGGAGCATTATACTACAAATGATGTTTTTAATTATTGCGAAAATAGTCAACAGCCTATTCCTCTTAAATTGGTAAAGGAAGGAGTAATATTGGTTAATGGAGAAGAAGTGCCGATTGACAAACTGTTTTTTAATCCTTTCAAACGATTAAAATATGATTCGGGAACTTTTTATATGTATCCACATGAATCACCCGAGCCATTTTCTGTTACATTGGGCTGTGAAAACTATAAAATTGACGTAACTGTAAAAAGAGTGCCGAATAATAGTGTCTCGATAGCTGCTTTTGAGTCTGATAAACGAGACGTTGTCTATATCCAATACTTCATTGACGTGATAAATAATACAATGAAGTTCAGTCTGTCGATATTTGTTGCTAATGCAAATTCTTTTAAGGAGCTAGTCGCTGCCACTTCGATTTATAATGCGTTTATTGATGGAAAGGGAACTTTTAATAATAAATCTGTCAATTTTCGTTTGGATGATGGAAAGGCGAAGAAATTTGATCAACGTACAATACTATTTTGGGAAAAGATTTTAAAAATAGAAGATACTCTTGGCGTGTCGTTTGTACCACAGCATGAGAATCTAGATTCGAATTTGATTTGTTTAGTAGAGAGATTATTCCAAAATCTTATAAATCACAAAGCAGTACGCGCCAATAAGATTGATTCTATAGATGTGAAATGGAATTTCTCTAACCCTGATAAGAATCTTGACGACTTAATTGGCAAAGGGATAGCTTTACAGTTTGAAGCAACGGAGAATATTGAGTTATTTGGCGTTAAATTGCAACTTCCTACACTTATAGGAATTTTTAACTCTATAGTTAAAGAGTATTCGATAACAAAAGAGGGAAAGCAGAAGCTTATTCTTGTTGATGAGAGCGAGGATAAGAAACGTTATACTGCTGTTATTTGTTTTAAGTCGGAAGAGGAAATGAAATCCTATAAAAGCTCTGAATTTAGAAAAGTTGTAGGCTTGTTGCACGAAGCCAAAACGGTACAGGAATATTTACAGGAATCTTAGCATATAAAGCATTTTTTGAACCGATTATCAAAATGGAGTGAGTAATAATAAATGAAAGCAGTCATTTACGCCCGGTATTCTTCCGACACACAGCGGGAAGAGAGCATTGAAGGGCAGATCAGGGAGTGTACCGAGTACGCCAAGTATAACGATATGGAGATCGTCGGGCAATACATAGACCGCGCATTTTCGGCAAAGACGGACGACCGCCCCGACTTTCAGCGGATGATCGCGGACAGCTCCAAGAAGCTCTTTGATGTAGTCCTCGTATTCGACGGACATTTCTGCTCTTGTCGATTACACGCTCAAACTTTGCAAAAAAAAGGGCTTCCGCTTCCACGGGCTGGAAACGGTGAAAATGCCGGAAAGCGATATCGTTCGCAGACCCCTTACGCCGCAGGCGGAAGCGAAGGAGTTGATCGCGGCCGCAGGAGAGAAGATCCAGAAAATCGCGCATTACATCCTTTCGGGCGAAATGTTCCACTATGAGGCAGCCCAAAGCAAAGGACTGTCCGTAGTGCTGAACCCCATCCGCGCTCTTGCGTTCAGCCCCAAAAATTTCATGTGACAGACAAGTGTAACGGCTGCGGCGAATGTGCCGTACACTGCCCCATGAACAATATCACGATCACGGACAAAAAACCGACATGGGGAAATCACTGCGCGCATTGCATGATCTGCGTAAACAGATGCCATGCGATCGAGTACAGTGAAAAAACGAAGGGAAAAGGACGGTATAAGTTCAGCAAGGAATGGCAGTAATGAAGTTTTATGCTGCTTACCCAAAACACGAGTAAGTATCCACGTGCTTTGCACGTGGATATTTACTTCCCGCTGTCGCCGTAGTTGCTCAAAACGCGGGCAGAGGGGTCGGAGACGTTGCAGCCCTCCCACGTTCGGTTGGGCATCCAGAAATCTTTGATCATCTTCGCTTGCCCGGGGTAGTATTTTTCAAAGATCTCGCGGTAGAGAAGGCTCTCTTTCGTGAACGGCTTCGCGTGATAAGCGTACTTTTCGGCACGCTCCTGCCAATCGTTGCCGTAGCGGCTTTCGGCATAGGCTTTGAGGTCGTCCACCATCGAATGCCCGACGGCATCGGAAAACGCCGCCTTTTCGCGCCATAAAATTTCGGGCGGGAGCCAGTCGCCTTCAAAGGCGCGGCGGAGGAGATATTTGCCCTTGCCGTATTGGTTGAGCTTTTTTTCG
>CALVMT010000008.1 GCA_944347775.1 uncultured Clostridia bacterium
AGAACGATTTATAAGTGTTGATAGAAAAAAATAATCCGAACGTCTTGCGAATCACAAAGAGGTTCGAATTATTCCAAAATGGCTGGGGTAGCTGGATTCGAACCAACGAATGACGGAGTCAGAGGCACTCTAAAAACTCAAAAAATGGCTTAAAACAGCCGAAAAACCCTATAAAATCGCTGGATTTTGACTATCTTCCCCACAATTTACCCCACAATAAAATTGTTGTTCAATCTTTATTTTTTGCATCTAAAAATTGCTTATTCAATTGATTTTTAATTTCTTCCATGTCAGATTCAGTTATCAAACATCTACTGCCATGCATATCTATAGCTTTTTTATAGCCTTGTTCCTCCAACCAACAATACATTAGTTGCTCTTTTGCTGAACATATACCAAAGTGTCTAAGTAACATACCACGATATACATAACCCAAGCCACACATATGATTCACTATTTTTATGCGCCACTCTTTTTCTTTCTCCTCTAACCTCCATACTTCTAAAAACTTTTTATTTATTTTCGGAACATTTTCTTTGAGTGTTTCCGGAATATTTTTTAAATCTTTAGCTGTTTGGTAACGACATAAACGGCAAAAAAGTTTTACTTCCTCGCCAGCCCTTCTCTTTAGTAAACAATTGTATCCGTTTAAATATCTTTTATAGGAGCATTTCTCTATTCGGTTATCATCTTCCAATATAGCTCGAGCATCATTTTTAATAAATTGATAAAGCAAACAAGCGTTTAACGCATTTTCTTCCATTAGATTTAATGCTTGTGTAACAAATTTGATTCCTGATTCGATATATGGGGGTACAGGTATAGCGTTTTTGTTCAATAAAGCAGAAAATGTTACCCATTCATGGTTTCCAAATAGCTTTTTTAGTGTCGAGCGAGAAGGTATAACATTGCCCCCAAACAAATCATACACTAAAATTTTCTTATCTTGTATAAATTCATAATATCCGGCGTCAGATTCTTCAAATTTCAAGCAATTTTTTAACTGTACATTCGATATGTAAAACAGCCGCTCATCTTTCTTGCTTAAAGGGTATTCCGACTTATAGTACTTTTCAAAAATTTTTGGCTCACCTTTCTCTTCTTTTATGGCTTGAATTTTAATTATTTTCTGATTATTGTTCTGTAAAGCATCGACGATTACATAATCGGAAAGGGAAACCTTTGCGAATAATTTATCAATTTTACTTTTCAGAAACCGCCTTAACTTATGTTCAATTGCGGTTTTTATCCAAGGGACGTAGCTATTATCGTCGTTTTTCAAAATATCCGATAAGGTATTTATATCCTTTATATAACCGACAAACGTAAGGTTTATTTTTAATTTTTTTATAAGAGATAAAAAAGTAGCCGGTTCCGTAAATATAATATTTCCTTCAGGATTATTGTAAAAATGCCGATGTGCTAATAATACGGGAATATTTCTATTCTCAACCGATACTTTTTTTTGAAGAAAATCAACTTTACATAACCGTGCGTATATATTAAACAGAACTTTTTCTCCAGGGGACAATTCATCAAAAACTTTATCATTCCCTTTCAAATAAAATGATCCATCCTCTCGAATGGCAAAGAAGTAATTATTTTGTAGATGAAATGGCCATGGCTGAAATTCTTTTATATATTCATAGAATGACTGATCGCAATTCGCCTTTTCAATTTCTGTTTGCAACCACTGAAACGGCTTGTCGTTATAGACATCCGCTCTGTAGTCTCGCAAATCCATACTTAAATAAGACCACCACTTTTCGTCTGTTGTCAGTAATAGATAATATAATTGTTCTATTGGCACGCCTCTTAAAAGTTCGTCATATTCGCGATATGTTATATTTGTTTGATCTAAATATATCAACAACAATAAATGTCCCATTTCAGTTCCCGCAAGTTACAATTTTTGATTTTGTACGGAATTATCGCTGATTACTTCCGCTTTTTCAGGCAGTTCAAAAATTTCTTTAATCTTTTTAATGACCGTTGGGTTTAGCAAAACAGGATTTAAAAAAACAATAGCTGTCCCATTTTTTATCCAAACTCGCCCGCGTGGGAAATACTCATATCCTAACCCATGAAAAGACGGGCGTTGCTGCTTGATCCTTTCCCATACATTGACATGCTCGGCGTCGCGTTCGAAACAGGCAATAGTTTCAAAATTACCCCGATATAAATCAGCTTTGTTTTTCCCGATAATCCAAAACAAACCTTCTTTCATAAATTATAGGTCTCCATATATTGATTCCAAGCACTAACCAATTCTTTAAATTCATTTCTGAATTTTAAAAGTACAGGCAATATTTTCTCAATTGCTGCAGCATATTCTTCTGTATCTCCGATAGAGATAGGGTATTCTATCTTTACACGCGCATTGCCTCTGCTGCTTATAAAAAAATTGAGCCTTTCTCCAATTTTTTCTTCATGTTCTTGTTTGTTTTCCTGTATCATCTTAAATAAATCATATTGCTTGTAGCAATGAACATTCAGTCTGATATAATGACTGCGGTAACCAAAATCGATAGAGATATGCGGTGTAGCCCAAGTCGGCTCATGACTGTCCAATACAGCCCAATAATCCTTTTGCGCATATGTAAACAAACTTTCCCCGCCGTTTTCCATCCAAATTTCATGAAAACAATCCCAAAATTTTTTATATTCCGTTTGCGCATTCATTCGAAATCACTCCTTTAATTTTTCAATACATAAATCTCTTACTATATCCGTAATTCCGCTATAAACTTCTGTTAAAATTAAACGGTCATACGGAAAGTTGTCACAGTAGTACATTTCATCGTCTAAAGCAATAAAGGAATTTATTTCTTTATGACTTTTTAAAAATGCCAATATTTCTTTCGGCCGATCTTCCAAAAGGGGAGTAATTCCAATAAAATCTTCCTTGGTAATCCCGTATGGTTCCAATTGCTCAAGAACAAACGCGAAACTCTCCGGGAATAATCTCCACGAACTTGATAATACCATTTTGCTGCCCGTTGCTTGCATTATCTCTTTTAAGCGATAACAGCATTCTGCATCAAAAATTTCTTCATCCGCTTCACAGTTGTTTTTTTGTTTATGCAGACATACCACCCCGTCAATATCTAAAAATATTACTTTCAAATTATTTCCTCAATAATCGAATAAATTTGTTTCGTCGGCAATTTTTTTCCAAACGCGCCTATTAGAAGTGCTTTCTTCGGCAAGTTTATAAACCCCTTTAAAAATAAATCGTCCTTCATCTTTACGTTTCTCAAACAAAACTCTGTATCGATGATCGGGAAGCCCTTCATGTGCCGCATATATTTTTTTATTTCCGACAAACTGTTCTACAACGGTTCCGTTCGGCATTTCACGATTCAGCCATCCTGCCGTTGTTACTCGATCAAAAGTATGCATTAAAAGTGCACAGGTATCGGTGAGCGGATAGATACATTTCATGTAACCTTTCATATTTTTTCCGAGTATTTTATTAATGAGTTCGGCATTCGTACGGACATAAAATATTTCGCCGCGATGGATCACGCCTTCTTTTTTTAATCGCTTTGCGGCTTCGGAAATTATTTCTTCCGCACAAGCAATAAAATCTTCCTCGTCCTTAGAATTAAAACAAGCCTGTTTCAACAGCCCCTGTTTACCGTTTCCTATGCCGATTAAACCTTTTTCCGCTTCTAACAGTATCTCTACGGTTTTTAGTTGCCCCATTGTATGCGCAATACATATATTTGCACCGATTCGTTTTGTTTCAAACGGTTCTCCGTTTTCTATAAGCACCTCATCAAAAATTTCCCATGCCTGTTCAGTTGTCATTTTCCTTTCTCCTTACGATATTTTATTACTAAAAACAGCACTCAACTTATTTTGTATAATTTGAATTAACTCATTTCCATCTTCAAACCCCAATTCCAACAATTCACCAACATAATGGAATCCATTTTTCTTCAACAACTGATATACATCAAAAGGAAAATCTATTTTTTCAATAGGCGTGTAATATTTAGGAATATGTTCTATAAATAAATCCCTGTTTCCAAGAAATTGTCCTGTTTCACCCTTTGAACCGAGGTTAAATTCTTTTGCAATCCTTATAAACTCGATTGCGGTATGATCTTCCCTTAAAAAATTATTCAAACAAAATGCCCCAATAAATTTACAACAATATTGATCACCGTTTTGAAAAGGATCTAATTGAAAAGCAAGCCGAAACGGCTTAAATCCTTCTTGCCGACGCTTTCTAATCACCTTTTCTTGCGATTCACCGACGCTGAATTCTTTAATTATATTTTCATCTACGGATAAAAGGTTTTCCCATACATAATTTTTTTCCGTTCCATGCCGCGTTCCATCCATATGTACAAACCACGCAATAATCCCGTCGTTCCCGAATTGTCCTAAATCAACACTCGATTTTCTATAGCCCAGAAAAGCCGTCCCCAAAACTTTATTGATCATATCCGCATGACTACTACCATAAGTAATATTACCAGTTCTTAAAACTCTCATTTTTTCTCCTTGGTTATTTAATTTCTGTTATAATATACCCTAGCTGGTTAGCCCGCTCTAAAAAATTCGGAATATTCAATATTCCCCATTGCGAACACACAACCATATCTCCGTCAACAAGGTGTAAAATTTCATTTTCGTCAGTAAAAAACCGCACATTGTAATCGTTTCGCATTTTTGCTTTCTCTATATCTACGACAACACCGATAGAACCCTGTAAATGCTTTGGGAAAACTTCCTGTAATTCTTCTTTTACAAGTGATCTATGTGTTTTTACATAATCTTGAACAACTGCAAAAACCAAATGATTTTTTAGATAAACCGCATCTTGAAATAGATAGCGTGTTTTATCACGTGTTCTTGCAATGCTTTGAATATTATAAGGAACAATATCGTTTTTTTCTGTATCGTGTAGTGGTGTGGCAACAGCATCATCCTGTATTTTATCTCTTTCTTTCATTGACTCCTTTAATAGAGTGACTTCTTTTTCTAATCTAATAACCCTATCCTGTAATTCCAAAATAATATTAGTTAAATCCATTTTTATCGCCTCCAATTTTTGCCTACAATATTATTATACAAGTAAAATAATATTTGTCAATATATTTTTTGGTATTTAACATTTTTATTTTGTGTACAAAATAAGAACATTTGTTCGTATTATATTGACAAAACCCAAAAGGCATGATATAATGCGAGAGTATAGGTGTGGAGATATAGCCTATATTTTTTTATCGTACCGCAAAGTTGGTATGTAGTACTCTTCTCCATGAGAGAAGAGTGGCGCGAGAAAAGTTTTTCTCGCCTGCGGAGAGAAAAGTTCTCTGCTATGTTTCAGCGCGAATTGCGCTGCACCTGAGCCGTCTGAAAAGACGAGCCAAGACAGGGCTTTAAGATGCCTAAACTTTTGCGAAGCGGCGCAATGCGACATTTAAGCAAAAGTTGACGGCAGCGCAATCGCAAATTTTAATTTGCGATTATTGGCGTACAAATTTTTGAACGCAGAAAGCCTTTATTTGGTTATCGTTTTTTCGTCGGGCGATGAGGGGCTTTTTTGTGATACGATTTTTCCGAAAAAGCCGTTATGCCCCTTTGCCCGAAAAAGACGCGCGATGATAGGCTTTTATAAGAGTACCATTTTTTAAGAAGAAAGCCGTTGTTATCGTGTGTTTTAAGACGTGCCGTAACGGGGTTTTATAAGCGTACAATTTTTGGTGTCGGGGCGCGAAAGCGTATTCAACAGTCGGCATCATAATAGAATGGCTAACCACCATAGAGCAATGAGAAGTTGCTAAATACGGTTAAGGTCGGTGATACGCGAAGAGCTGTCAGCGGCTTTTTTGCACCCTTTTTTAAGCTATTTTCTACGCGCTTTTCGCGTATGAAAAGATAAACATCGAAACAATCAGGAGGAAAGTAGTGAGAAATCAAAGAACGATTAGACCGCCGTAAAAGAGAAATCAAGCAGAAAGCAACCATAGCAAAACGTCAAGCAAACAGGCGTTTTGCCGACATATAAATGTTTGCATTTTCGAAACAAAAGCCCCCTGCAAGGGCGAACGGGATACAAAAGCGAAGCGTTGTATCTTAGTGAGATAGAGATACGCCTGTATCTGCCTTTGCGGGCTAGCAATTCAATCACATTGGAGAGAAAATGAGTTATCAGGTTTTAAGAGTGGAGAAATTTCTAAAAAACGATTTATTAAAAATCGGCGCGGAGACGGAACGCACCGCGAAGCGCCATCGCAACGAGGACATCGACAGCGAGCGCACGCCGCTCAACTACTATTTCAAAAAATCGGACGGCGGACTTTCGGCGCAATGGAAAAAGGTAATCAAAGACTTTGGTATTACGTTCAAGGAAACCAAAAAGACGGTAGCCTTCGAGGGTATCATTGTCACGAGCGATACCGCGTTCTTTGAAAAGCTGGGTTGGATTCGAGGCCGCCCGACTCCCGATGCGGTCAAACAATTCTTCTGCGATTGTTATGATTTTATTTTGCGCGAAATCGGCTATCACGGCGGCGACGAAAATATTTTATCTGCCGCCGTACATATGGACGAAACCACGCCGCATTTGCAACTGTATTATGTTCCGCTTGTCGATGAAGGCAGAAAGAAAGTGTATGCCAAAGGCACGGATGGCAAGGTATTGCGCAATGCGAGAGGCTCCCCTATACAGGCAAAGGACAGCCGAGGTAAAAGTATGTATGAATATGTGCCGCTGGAGCATCCGAAAATCTGTTCTTCCGACTTTTGGGAAATGCGCGGAAGTCAGTTATCCTACGGGAATCTGCAAGACGACTTTCACGAGCGCGTCGGTTGGCGGTATCAATTGGAGCGAGGCGAGGTCGGGAGCAATAATAAGCACACGACCAAATATCAATGGAAAAAGCAACAGCAAGAGAAAGAGTTGGCAGAAAAGAAAGCCGCTCTGACACAAGCGACTGCGCAGATCAAAGAGGCCGACAAGACGTTGCAGGACAAGAACG
>CALVMT010000009.1 GCA_944347775.1 uncultured Clostridia bacterium
CATAAAATGTATGCGCAACCTCCCTGAAATACAGAAGCCCTTAACATTCAGTTAGGGGCTTCTATTACAGATATATTCACCAACTGTATTCGGAAAATTTAATCGTATAGGTTTCTCCGGGGACAACATCATAAACTATTATAGTGTCATCTTTGAACTTGTCGCCGTTAGAAAGAGAGGATAAGGAGAGCATACCATCCTCAACCATAAAATCCTTGCTGTCGTAGATTTTGTATTTGATCATATCATATGTAGAAGAACTCCCATATGTTTTCGAGCCAGTTACGGTGATTTTTAATTGAGAAGTAAACTCCTTTTCATATGTGTATTTTACTTCTTCAATTCTAATCTTGGATTCTACTTTGCCATCATAGCCTTTGACATTAATTTCTTGGGGCAAACCGTCAGCTATGAGTTGTACATCTTTGACTGGCAAGCAATACAATGCTTCGCAATTCACCTCATCAAACCGTAGGAATTCTCCCTTGTAAACTGTTAGGTATACTTTTCCATTTGCTGAAGTTCCCGTGGCAATATTTGATGCAGGGATTCTCAGATTTGCTAAATACTGCTCACCCGCCACCTTGCTTGAATAATATCCAAAATCATCTTTGGTTATGGAATGCGTCCCACTATATACTTCTTCACCGTTATCATTCACAATTCGAATGTCAACATCGACATCAGCAGAAACATATCGCTCCGAGCCAGTTAACAAAGCAAAGAATACACTATAGTCATTCGTGCCTTCGTTGTGTTGAAAAGACCAGTTTTTCAGTGTTTCAATGTCGGATGTTCTTGTTCCAACTGGAACTAACGAACATCCGCATAATTGAATTACTAACAAAAGTACTAACAATAATACTGATTTTTTCATTTGTCTTTGCCCCCAACAACCAATTCCGTCATTTCTCTTTTCAACTGTTTTAACTCTTTTTGGGGACGAAGACAAGTTACCCGATTGCATTGTTCATTCAGATAACATGTTTCGCAGATAATTTCACTTACAGCTTGCTCAGCCAGTTCTTTATCTGTTGGGAGTGCGTATTTATCAATCTTCTTGATGCTTTTGGGTTCTCTTAGCGAATAGTCAATCTGCTTTCCATTACTTGTTTTTACATATCGATAAACTTCTGCAAAGAAGGAAACGCCATCTCCGATTTCATATTCTTCAAAGCCTTTAATGCTCATCCAAACATGTTCTTCTTTGCCATCAAAACATAGGCCGTCAGGATACATTCCTTCAACGAATATGCGTTCAAAGCAAATATTATCTTTGGTCTTTCTTTCAATAGTTCCCTTAAATGAAAGAGGAATGCTGTGGTAACAGGTTGCAAACCATCCTCTTGTTTTATGGAAAGATCTGATTTGTACATCAATATAGTCATCGTAGGAAAATCTTTCTGCACCTACTACATCGCTGTATCCATTTGGATCAAAGTCTATATTCCCATCATATGTTTGAACT
Source organism: uncultured Clostridia bacterium (assembly GCA_944347775.1). Classification (GTDB taxonomy): domain Bacteria; phylum Bacillota; class Clostridia; order Christensenellales; family Christensenellaceae; genus QANA01. The sequence goes on from CALVMT010000009.1 coordinate 1,469, forward strand.
ATTATTTTTTCGCCATAATATGTGGCAAATGTTTCTTTGTATTCCGGATATTTTTGAATTAAGTTAACTGCTTTTTTTATTCTCTCGGATCGACAGGCTTTATTTCTTTCTTCTTCAAGCTGCTTTTGTTTCTTCTCTTGCTTTTCAATGTATTCAATTTCGCTTGCGGTCAATAAGGGAGTTATTTGATCCTTGTTGTCGTATTTTCCGCTTGCTAACGATGACTTGAACCGATTGAGAATGGATTTAAGCATTTCGGGAGACAGAAACTTTGCTTTCTCGATGGAGCAACTATGGTAGCAGCCAGTGTAAATATTGCCGTGTCCGTTTCCGTACATAACAGCAGTATTCCACGGACATAAGTAGTGTTCTTTTTGAATCAGCTTACCACGCTTTAATCCGTCTTCGAATTCGGGGAAAATTTGGGGATTGCCACAGCCTTCATAATCGTCCACCCAAAAGCCTGATGGGCCTTTGTCTGCATGTTGAATCATAACATCCAACACTTCAATTGTTTTTTCTTTCTTTTCGGTTTTCATTATTACAACCTCCGTTAATAAGTGCCGCCGTCTGGCGACCTGACATGTTAACAGCGGTTTAGTGGACTAATATTTTACTGTGTGAAACATTATAACATAATATTGCAGAAAACGCAATGAGATTACGAAAAGTGCCGCTTTTTCGTTAAGAAAATATAATAGCTTGGTGATTGAACCGTCAACACAAAGCCGGTAAGACACAAACATTTAACAATCAGAGAAACGAAAAAAGGGGCAGACTCTGCGAAAATAATCGCAAAATCTGCCCCTAAAAGCCCAGGTATTTAGTTCAAGTCCTCCCCAAAGGTCGTTTTTGGGGAATGATATCTTTTGAATTGCACCTTGAAAAATGGCACGAAAAAACCCAGAATCCGTTGTGGTTTCTGGGTTTTCCGACCCGATATCTTTTTCGGTTCGCAATGTTGGTTGCGGAGGTGGGATTTGAACCTCACGACCTCCGGGTTATGAGCCCGACGAGCTACCAGGCTGCTCTACTCCGCGTCATAAAAAACTTTATCTCAACTGCCCTTAAAACGCAGGATATCGCGTCTTAAAATTAAA
>CALVMT010000010.1 GCA_944347775.1 uncultured Clostridia bacterium
ATCTTCTAAAGCTTTCCATCTGAAAATAAACTCTGCCGCTGGCCAGTGCAACATAAAGATATCCACCTTGCCTAGACGTTCTTCACTTTTTTCAAATTCATCCATTACCTGCTGATAACCTTGCGCATCGTTCCAGACTTTACTGGTCACAAGCACATCGTTTTGTATTCCAAGAGATGAAAAAGCCTGTCGCAACTCTTCTTCATTTTGATAATACGCTGCAGAGTCAAAAGCACGATAACCGGCAGCATAAGCATGGCTAATAACTTCCGTCACATTATCATGATCATGAATTCGATAAGTTCCAAATACCACACGAGGAACTAACAAACCATTTGCCAATTTCACATATTCCATTTCCATATATCAGTCCTTCTTCGCTGTTCTCTTCTTCACTTCGGTTATGACAGAAGCGATAATTGGGACATCTTCCCACTCGCACCAAACCTTTAGTACATATTCTTCTACATAGGTAATTGAAGTAAATAAGCCAAATCGATTCCTTTTTTTCGCAGTCAAATCAATCAATTTTTTCATCACTTCTGCTTCTTTTTCTTCGCAAGTTACTTCAATACTTACCCTGTCTGTTCCAAACGAACCTTTTAAATAAGAACTTTTTACATTTTGTGCCACCGGAGATTCATCTTGCAAATGTTCTGGTTGAATGCTTTCTTTTTCAATCTCTTCTTGCTGAGTACCATCTTCTTCCTTTATTATTTCTTGCTTGAGTGCTTCATTAGTGGATATTGAAGAAGATTCCTGCTTCTCTGTACTCTCAATCGACCTTGTTTCCAAAATTTGCTGTTCCGGCGTTACTATTGGATTGTCTGTTATTTTATCGGCATTAACTATTGGCTGCTCTGCTAACATAGGTTCATCCGATGATGACATCATTTTCCCTTCTTCTCCAGAAATAGGTTCTTCCTGTAGATCAAGATCCTGTTCCATTTGTTGGTTTTTCACTCTTGCCATTGATAATGCCGCATAAGCCTTGTTTTCACTGCGAAGAGCAAAAAGATTTCCTATCAGCAAAACTATCACTGCCAACAATAATACCGTACTTGCCATACTCAGCAACACGCCATAGCGTCCCTCTAAAATACTAACAAGATATCCTATATTTGCAATTGAATAAACCGCTTTACCACGTACATCTTCCATTGATATTTCTTGATTTTCATATCCATTTCCAAGATATACGACAAGAGAACCATCCTCGCCAATTTCTATAATATTTCCTAAATATAGTTTACTGTTTGTTTGTGCATTGGCAAAATTAAACACGACAACATCTCCAGCAACTAAGCTGTTTGCCGAAACTTTTTTTGCCAATATAACAGCATTTTTCTCTACTCCATCATATATTCCATTAGAGGAACATATCCCTACTCCTAAAAAATAAGGCATGTCTCCTTTTTCTATATCATTGACAGCGATAACTACAGAAATTATTGCAAAGAAAAATAGTAGAACACAAATGATCATCGCAATAACGCTAGGTATAAGGCTCTTTTTTTTCTTTTGTTTCATCTTTAGACACCAATTTCCTTTTTCAGAATTTTGAGATTAGTTACATTATATTACAAATCCTATATAAAATCTACATAAAACTATTTTCGCTTGCCTTTTTCTTTTTTTATTGACATTTTTGCAATATTGTACTAAAAAATATATAATGGGTTAAAATTTTATTAGATGTTATTTGTAAAATTAATCAACATCATCACATAAAACCATGAGATGTCACTATTATATACCATTATTTTTAAGAGAGGAGAAAACATGGTTCAAATCAGAAAGGATAAAGTTGCAATTATCGGCGCAGGTCGTGTTGGAGAATCCGTAGCCTTCGCTTTGGTCGTCTCAGGAAAGGTTTCTGAGATTGTCATGATTGATATTGCGCAGGATCGCGCTACCGGAAGTGTTCTTGATATTAATCACGGTATTGCTTTTCATAAGCAAATTCGCGTTTTTAAAGGGGAGTATAAAGATTGTGCTGATGCAGGAATTATTATTATTACCGCTGGTTTAGCAAGAAAGCCAGGGCAAACAAGACTTGATCTAGCCAAAAGTAACGTTTCTATCACGCAGGATATTGTGCATAATATCATGCAATATGCAAATAATCCTATTATCATTGTTATTTCCAACCCCGTTGATGTTCTTACCTATGTTGTGCAAAAAGAATCCAACTTGCCTCCCGCTAGAGTAATTGGTACGGGAACGTTATTAGATACCTCGCGTTTTCGTTATCTTTTATCTAAAAAATGTAGTGTTGATGTCAAAGACGTAAACGCCTATATTTTAGGAGAACACGGAGATTCGCAAGTGCCGATTTGGAGTTCTGCAACAATTGCCGGTATTTCTTTAGCTGACTATTGCAGTCAAAATAAAATAGATCTTTTTTCCCACAAAGAAGAGTTTAATCAAGCAGTCCGAGAAGCAGGTAGCACAGTAATCGCGCTTAAAGGAGCTACTTATTTGGCTATTGCTCTTAACACCGCTCATATAGTCGATGTTTTAATTGAAAACGAGAATTCTATTCTCCCCGTAAGCCATGTAATTCAGGATGAAATTTTTGGCATACAGGATATTGCCATAAGCATGCCTTGTATTCTCAATGAAAATGGAATATCTCGAACATTACATTTATCTCTTTCGCCGATAGAAGAAAAAGCTTTAAAGCAATCTGCAAGAACATTAAAAGCATTTATCGACGATGCAACAGATCTTTAAAGAGAAAGGAGTTATCATTAATATGGATAAAAAAGAATTGGTATTAAAAGCCCACGCCGAATGGAAAGGAAAGATTGAAGTTGTAGCAAGAGCAGAAATTTCTAATCCGGAACAACTTGCCATTGCATACACGCCGGGCGTTGCCATACCATGCCTTGAAATTCAAAAAAATAAGGATTTATCGTATAAATATACTCGCCGCAACAATTTGGTTGCTGTTATAACCGACGGAAGTGCAGTTCTAGGTTTAGGTAATATTGGTCCCGAAGCCGGCATGCCTGTTATGGAAGGAAAATGCGCATTATTTAAACGCTTTGCAGATATAGATGCGTTTCCTTTATGTATACGTACTCAGGATACAGAGGAAATTATCCGTACTGTTTCTTTGTTGTCAGGAAGCTTTGGTGGAATCAATTTAGAGGATATTTCTGCACCTAGATGCTTCGAAATAGAACGTCGATTAAAAGAATGTTGTGATATCCCTGTATTCCATGATGATCAACACGGAACCGCCGTTGTCACTTTAGCCGCAACATTAAATGCATTAAAAATTGTCGGAAAACGCTTAGAAGATATTACTGTTGTTACTTCCGGTGCAGGAGCGGCCGGTATTGCCATTATAAAATTATTATGTCAGCTCGGGCTTAAAAATGTTATAATGTGTGACAGGTCAGGAGCTATTTATGAAGGACGGAAAAATTTAAATCCCCAAAAAGAAGAAATGGCCCGTATTTCCAACCGTACCCTAAAGAAAGGGAGTCTTGGTGATGTTATTCAAGGGGCTGACGTATTTATCGGTGTCTCTGCCCCCGGCATTTTAACACCAGAAATGATTAGAACAATGGCAAAAGACCCCATTATTTTCGCTATGGCCAATCCGGAACCGGAAATTATACCTGATGAAGCATATGCCGCAGGAGCGGCAATTGTTGGCACAGGAAGAAGCGATTTCCCTAACCAGATTAACAATGTTCTCGCATTTCCCGGTATTTTCCGCGGTGCATTAGATGTTCGTTCACGGGATATTAATGATGAAATGAAAATTGCTGCCGCTTATGCAATCGCCAACACTATTCCGGAATCGGAACTTTCTCGGGATTATATTATTCCAGATGTGTTTAATCAACACGTTTCTATCCATGTTGCCCAAGCAGTAGCAAAAGCAGCAATACGCTGTGGTTTAAATCAAATTTAAAATAAATAACTGACCTTAAATTAGCAGAGGAGGAAATCTCCTCTGCTAATTTATTTATAAATAACATTAAAATTCTCGTTTTTATAAACTGTAAGAGCATTGGCCATCTCTTCGCCATACTCTTTTTTAAAACATTTAAATACCTGTTCCGAAACTATGTTAGCTTCATCT
>CALVMT010000011.1 GCA_944347775.1 uncultured Clostridia bacterium
TGAGAAACGTATTGCTGCTGTGTTTGGCGGCGTCCGCGTGTATGAAAAAGAGGACTATTTTGTTTTTGAAGCAGAAAAACGCACATCGCATCCGCCGCAGAAGAAAAAGGCGCCAGCACGGCTTTCAAAAAAATTACAAAAAAAATATGCCTTAAAAGAAAAGAGAAAGCGGTAGCTTACAAATGATGCGAGATGATTTGATGCAAGATTAGATAGTGATAAATTTCTTTTTGTGGTAAAATTAAATAAAAAAAGGAAAAAAATGAGACGTTTTTGCAGAATATTTTATGAAGAACATGCAAGTTTTATTGTACAGACGAAAAAGAAATGTTGACAACCCTGGGGTTATTTGATACTATCGTATCATGGGGTGGGATTCGTTTTTCCATCGTAAAAATAGTTGTATATTTTAGATTAGATAAAAAGGAGATTTTGGCATGACAAACAATAAAGCCGTACTCGATTGGGTGCAAGAGATGGTCGCAATGACGCAGCCGGATCAGGTCGTGTGGATCGACGGAAGTGAGGAGCAGCTGGATGCGCTGCGCCGTGAAGCAGTTTCTACCGGAGAAATCGAGTTGCTCAATCAGGATTTGCTCCCGGGTTGCTATTATCATAGAACTGCAGTAAACGATGTTGCCCGTGTGGAAGATCGGACATTCATCTGCACACCGACGAAAGAGGAAGCAGGTCCTACAAATAATTGGATGGATCCGGCTGAGATGTATGCGAAATTAAAAGGCTTGTACACCGGCTGTATGAAAGGGCGTACCTGTTATGTGTTGCCTTATTCTATGGGCCCTGTCGGTTCTCCCTTTGCTAAATACGGAATTGAGTTGACCGACTCGATTTACGTTGTGCTCAATATGAATATCATGACCCGTATTGGTCAAAAAGTACTGGATGCGCTTGGAGACAGCCCTGATTATATTAAAGGCTTGCATGCGAAGGCAAATATTGATCCGGAGAATCGTTATATTGTTCATTTCCCGCAGGATAACACGATTTGTTCGATCAACTCGGGTTACGGCGGCAATGTTTTGTTGGGTAAGAAGTGCTTTGCGTTGCGCATTGCTTCCTATCTTGGCAGGGATGAAGGGTGGATGGCAGAGCATATGCTGATCCTCGGAATCGAGAACCCGAAGGGTGAAGTAAAATATATTGCCGCGGCATTTCCCTCTGCCTGCGGAAAGACAAACCTGGCGATGCTGATTCCTCCGGAATATTATCGTAAAAAAGGCTATAAGGTCTGGACAGTCGGCGATGATATTGCTTGGATTCGCATTGGTGAAGATGGACGGATGTATGCGGTAAACCCGGAATACGGTTTCTTCGGTGTAGCGCCAGGTACGAACGAAAAATCTAATCCGAATGCGTTGGCCAGCACACGCAAAAATACAATTTTTACCAATGTGGTTAAGACAGCAGATGGCGGCGTTTGGTGGGAAGGATTGGATAAGAATCCGCCAAAGGGTGTGAATAACTGGAAGGGTGAGCCATGGGATCCGTCAGATGGTTCCAAAGGTGCACATCCCAATAGCCGTTTTACGGCACCGGCAAAAAACTGTCCGTGTATTTCTCCCGAATTTGAAAATCCGAAAGGTGTTCCACTTTCCGCTATTGTGTTTGGTGGACGTCGCGCTAAGACGGCGCCGCTTGTTTATGAGGCAAGGGATTGGAATCATGGCGTGTTTATTGGTTCAATTCTTGCTTCTGAGACGACGGCTGCGGCAACAGGTGCAGTAGGCGTCGTCAGAAGAGATCCGATGTCTATGTTGCCATTCTGCGGATATAATATGGCAGATTATTTCCAGCATTGGATTGATATGGGTAAAAAGGTTGCCAAGGATAAGCAGCCAAAGATATTCAATGTAAACTGGTTCCGTTTAGACGATGAAGGTAACTTCCTGTGGCCCGGTTTTGGCGATAATCTCCGTGTTCTGTTGTGGATGCTGGATCGTTGCGAAGGCAAGGTAGATGCAGTAGAAACAGCGATTGGCTATTTGCCGAAGCCTGAAGATATCAATATTGAAGGCATTGATTATAAGATTAAAGATGGTAAAATGTTTGATGAAAGCGTCTTAAAAGAACTGCTCAGCATTGATACGCAAAGCTGGTTGGACGATGTAGAAAATATCAAAGAGTTTTACGCAAAATTTGATCCGGCCAGATTGCCTAAAGAATTGAAAGAAAACCTGGCAAAGTTGGAACAAAATCTGAAGGCATCAAAATAATAAAAAAGCTATGCGGCCCAGCCGCATAGCTTTTTTATTTTGTTTATGTATTTATGTATTTTAACGCTGAAATGATGGATAATATCAATATATTCTCTGATTTTCAGTGCCATAAACAAAAGGCAAATTGTCAAATTCGGTAAATAAGAGTAAAATAAAAAAACAACAGTGGAGGAACGGATGGGATTGTTTGCAGAAGAGATTGACGGCTGGCAAAGTTGGAGCCGAATATTTTGCAATACTCAACTTTTTGCGCCGCTTGTGAAAAAAATTCTTGCTCGTCATGGATTGCCACAGGTGCGGATAGAAAATTTACTTCCCGGAACAAATGCCGTTTTTCGCGCAGGAGATTATGTTGTGAAAATCTATGCGCCAAAAGAGTCGGGCTTATATGATCCGACAGATGGCCTTGGAGAATATCAGGCAACAAAATGCGCAGATAAATTAGGTATATCTGTTTGTTTGCCGGTAGCACGAGGTGTTTTGTGGGATAAATATACTTTTGCCTATCTTATCACAAGGTATATAACAGGATATGCTTTGGCAGAGGTATTACCCCAATGGTCATCTGCACGAAAAACAGAGCAGGGGAAGGCACTGTTTGCCTTATCTAATCAACTGCATAAAGCAGATGTTTCTTTATGTCCGGCTTGTCAGGTTGATTTGTTGGAAAGAACGTGTAATAATCCGCGATGGGCAAATATCCCGCAGTCGCTTGCACAGCAATTTAAGCAACGTGCGAAAAGTGTGCTGCTCCGTAGGCAGAGCTTATGCCTTGTACATGGGGATATGACGGGGGGAAATATTTTGCTTCTTTTGCCCGATCGATTTGCTCTGCTTGATTTCGGCGATGCCGTGATTGCACCAGAGTTTTATGAATGGCCTTCTTTGTTTTTAGACGGTATGCAGGCGGATAGTGAAGTCATTCGCGGTTTTACGGGCGGAATAGATGTGGAATTTTGGATCGAACAATTGCTGGACGGGCTTTGTTTGCATGATTTTGCAGCAAATCTGATCGTGGATTTTGCAAAACGGAAGAAAATTGACCTTGAGTCTTTAACGACGATAGAGTTGCTTTCTTATGCGTTTATGCAATATTTGTTTATTTAGATAACAGGGGAAAAATGATGGCGAAAAAAATACAAAAAACAAATGCAATGCGTATATTGGATAGCCGCAAAACGGGGTACATTATTTATGAGTATCCGCATGAGGAAACTGCACTTCCCGGAGAAGAGGTGGCAGGCCTGATCGGCAAACCGGCGGATCAAGTTTATAAAACACTGGTGACGACAGGCGGCAGCGGATATTATGTTTTTGTTGTCCCCGTATGCAGCGAGTTGGATTTAAAAAAAGCGGCAAAAGCTGCGGGAACGAAGTCTATACAGATGGTGCATGTGGCACAATTGTTTGCGCTGACGGGATATGTACGTGGCGGCTGTACGGCAATCGGTATGAAAAAGCAGTTTCCAGTGTTTTTAGATATCTCAGCAAAGAACAAGGAAAAAATTCTGGTTAGCGGGGGAAAAATTGGTTTGCAAATTGAATTGGCTCCCAATGATTTGCTTTTGGTCGCAGGCGGCGTTTATGCGGATTTGGTGCGATGAACGAAAAATTAATTATCCATCCCTTGCCGGCGGTTTGGGATGCCTCCAGCCGAGTCTTGCTGCTTGGAACGATGCCGTCGCCTGCATCAAGGGCGCAAGGATTTTATTATGGACATCCACAGAATCGTTTTTGGAAAGTGATGGCAATGGTGCTTCAGCAGCCGGAGCCGGACAATTCAGTTGAACAACGAAAAAAATTTTTACTGCAAAATAGAATTGCGCTTTTTGATGTATTGCAAAGTTGCCGTATCCGCGGCGCAGCGGATACCAGCATTCGGGAACCTGTACCCAATGATTTTGAAGAAATTTTTTCGGGTGCGGATATCCAGGCGGTGTTTACAACGGGAACGAAGGCATATACTTTATATGAGAAACTATGCTTGCCCAAGACGGGCAGAGAGGCAATCTGCTTACCTTCAACAAGCGCCGCAAACTGCCGGATGTCTCTTGAAGTTTTAAAAGAGCAATATCAAATTATACGTGAATATTTATAAGCAGACAGGAAGAAACCATGAAAATAATAGAAACACAGCGATTACTGTTGCGCCCCTGGCGAGAAGAAGATGCCGAAGATATGTATGAATATGCAAAAGACCCTCGTGTCGGCCCGAACGCCGGATGGACGCCGCATAAAAGTTTGGCGGATACACGTATTGTCATTCATGGGTTTATGCATGATACGCAATGCGATACGAGAGCAGTTATTTTAAAAAGCGAAGGCCGTGCGATTGGCAGTATTGGTCTGCATAATCGATGCCCGAGAAAAGTGCGCCGTAATCAGGATGAGCGAGAAATTGGCTATGTCCTTAACCCGGCTTACTGGGGGCATGGGTATATCCCTGAAGCCGTAAATGCTGTTTTATATCATGCATTATTTGAAATGGGTGTGAATACGGTTTGGTGTGGTCATTATGATTTTAATCGGAATTCGCGCAGAGTAATCGAAAAGTGCGGATTTGAATACGTGTTTAAGCGGGAGGAAGTCTTGTTTCATATGCATGATCGTGTAGCATGGGCGCTCTATTATGAAATGGATGCGCAACGTTATGCGTATATGCACTTTTCTAAAGTGGCGCAGCAGTGAAAAAGGATATTGCACATCAATGGCGGTTATGCTACAATCAAATGCAGCATTTGTAAAAATGGTGAGAAAGTGAGAATGTCGTTTTGACGGATTATATTACCAATGTCATTGAAAATTATGGATTAATTGCAATTTTTATTGTGATTGCGTTGGAATACGCATGTTTTCCCGTGCCGAGCGAGTTAGTTTTGCCCTTATCGGGCGCAGTAGCTGCACAGGGAAAATTTGATTTTTTGGCGGTCTATTTGTTAAGTATTGCGGCGGGGTTGGTCGGTTCCTATATCTGCTACGCTATTGGTCGATTTGGCGGTGTGCCGATTATGCAGAAAATAGAAAGAAGGTTTCCCAAGTTTGGCGGAGGAATTCAAATTGCCAAGGCTAAATTTGAAAAATATTCAACATTATCCGTCGGCTTGTGTCGTGTTGTGCCGTTGTGCCGAACGTATATTTCTTTTGTTGCGGGATTAGCCCAGCAGAATTTACTTGGTTTTACGCTGGCATCAGCTGCCGGTATCGGCGTATGGAATGCTCTTTTGGTGGGGATGGGATATGTTTTATCGGCAAACTGGCGTATGGTGATGGATTATTATGATAAATATAAGTTCTTTATGTTGGGTATGGTTGTGATAGGTGTTGCTGCTTATATTTTAATCAAACGCTATTTGAACAAAAAGGAAGCGCAGGCGTTGGCTGAACTGAATAAGCAGAAAAAATAATGAGATAAAAAGTGTAGCAAAAGAGGTCGGAAGAGTGTTGGATTCCGACCTCTTTTGTAATGTAAAACTATTTTTCCGGACGGTGCTTATTCTTCCAATCTTTAATTTGCGCAAGACGAGTTTTAAATTTACTTTCCAATCCTTGCTCCGTAGGATGATAGTATTCTTTTCCCAAAAGAGAATCGGGCAGGCATTGCATATTAGTCAGTTTATCTTCGCTGTCATGAGCGTACTGATAACCTTTGCCGTAATCTAAATCTTTCATCAAGCGCGTAGGAGCATTGCGAATGACGAGCGGTACGGGATCAGCTAATTGTATGAGTGCATCCTTTTTAGCACTTTCGTATGCAACATATAGCGCGTTGGATTTTGGCGCCAAAGAGAGATAAACTACTGCCTGGGTCAGGTGTACGGCGCATTCGGGCATGCCGATAAAATGGCAGGCTTGGTACGCACTGACGGCAAGCTCTAAAGCTTTAGGGTCGGCGAGACCGACATCTTCACTGGCAAAGCGCGTGACACGGCGGGCAATATAGAGGGGATCTTCTCCTGCTTCAAGCATGCGCGCCAACCAATAGACGGCAGCATCGGGATCGGAATTGCGCATGGATTTGTGCAGGGCAGAAATTAAATTATAATGCTCTTCGCCGTTTTTATCATAGAGAAGGGATTTTTTTGAAATACACTGCTCAATGCCCTCTTTGGTTATCCGCACTTTATTACCATCAAAATCGCTGTTTAAGATGACCATTTCGAGTGTGGAGAGAGCAGTCCGGGCATCACCGTTGGCAAAATTGGCAATCATGTTTAAAGAATCCGGCGGCATTTCAACCTGATATTCTCCGAAACCTCTTTGATCCCGAAGAGCGCGGGATAAAAGAACAACAAGATCTTCGCTCGAAAGAGCCTGCAAAACAAAAACTTTGCAGCGCGAAAGCAGAGCACTGTTGACTTCAAAAGAAGGATTTTCCGTTGTTGCACCGATCAGGATAATGCTCCCTTTTTCAACAAAAGGTAAAAAAGCATCTTGTTGGGCTTTATTAAAACGGTGAATTTCGTCGACAAAGACGATGGTTTTTTCTCCAAAACGACGGTTTTCTTCGGCCTTTTGCATGACTTGGCGAATCTCCTTAATGCCGCTGGTTACAGCGGAAAAATCAATAAAAACCGATTTGGTCTGGCCAGCGATAATCCGAGCCAGAGTTGTCTTTCCTACACCGGGTGGTCCCCAAAAAATCATTGAGGAAATACGGTCATTTTCGATAAGGCGACGCAATACTTTTCCCTCGCCTAGCAAATGCTGCTGTCCTACAAATTCTTGTAACGTTTTTGGACGCAAGCGGGCCGCAAGCGGCTGTGAATCCTGACTGCTGAAAAAAGTTTCCTGACCCATAAAAACGACCTCCTTTTATCCATATTAAAACAATTCTATTATATGGCGGAGCTTTTTGGCGTGCAAGGGGGAAACAAATAATTGAAATAAGAGAATTTGCGCCTAATGATGGAAAATATCGGATAAATGCTCTATAATAGAGGCAGGTATCTATTTTATCTGTAGAAAGGATGTATGACAAATGAAAGAAGTTCTGGCAGGATTATCTCCTGCGCGAGTATGGCATTATTTTGAAGAGATCAGTCGTATCCCGCGAGGTTCAGGCAATGAAAAGGCGATTGCCGATTATTTGGAATCTTTTGGGAAACAACATGGCTTTAAGACCTATCGCGATGCGATTCATAACGTATTTATCCGTAAACCGGCATCTGCGGGATGCGAAGATAAAGCGCCACTGCTCCTGCAGGGGCATACCGATATGGTCTGTGAAAAAAATGCAGATGTCTGTCATGATTTTTTGACTGATCCTATACATTTGGTCGTAAAAGACGGCTGGGTTATGGCTGAAGGAACAACGCTTGGAGCGGATAACGGCATGGCAGTAGCGTATATGCTGGCAGCGCTGGAAGATAATTCTCTAAAGCATCCGACGCTTGAATGCCTGTTTACTGTGCAGGAAGAGACCGGGTTAGACGGAGCAAAGGCTTTTGACGGTGCACAGATTAGTGCACGCCGAATGTTGAACTTGGATTGCGGCGGCGAAGGAACAGTTACGGTGAGTTGTGCAGGAGGAATGCGCATTGACCTGGCTAGGGAAATGAGCATGCTGCCTTTTAGCGGACAGGCTTTACGAATTTTTGTAAGAGGATTGGCTGGAGGTCACAGCGGAGGGCAGATTAAACAGTACTTGGGGAACGCAAATAAAATTATGGGTCGCGTACTGGCGGAGCTGGGCGAAGTTTGTATTGCCGATATTTGCGGAGGAAGTAAAGATAATGCCATTCCTAGAGAATGCGAAGCATATGTCTCTGTGCCGTGTGCGCAGAGCGCAAAAGAAAAAATCGCCGAAATTGAGCTTAAAATTAAAGGAGAACTTGGGGAGGCTGATCGGAATTTTAATATTTTGGCAGAAACGGTTCAGGCACCTGAAAAAATGGCCTCTCCCGAGGATAGTCGAAGGCTTTGGCAGTTGATTTGTCTTGCATTTAACGGTGTTCTGGCTATGAGTCACTCCATTGAAGGTCTGGTCGATGCCTCTTGCAATATGGGTGTAATTAAAATGGAGGGAAATACAGTCTATGTATGTTTTTCTCCGCGCGCCGGCATTGAAAGCCTTAATGATGAAACCAAGATGCGTCTTCATATTCTTGCAGAGGCAATGGGTTTTGATTTTTATTGCAGATCCCGATACCCCGGCTGGACGTATGTTAAAGAATCTGCATTGCGCGAACTGGTACAAAAGATTTATCATGATCAGACGGGTAAAGAAATGAAGGTTCAGGCTGTGCATGGCGGATTGGAATGCGGTATTTTGGTTTCTAAAGTACCGGGAATGGATGCAGTTGCCATTGGGGCGGATTCTGAGGGGGAGCATAGCCCTGATGAAAAGGTGAATATTGCTTCTGTTGAACGCACTTGGAAGCTGATTTGTGCTGTTATTGAAGGTTGTGCCGAATAAAAATACATTATACAGCTTCCGAATAAGCGGTCTGCACATAAGATGCAAAAGCCGGAATGTGGAAATGAACGGCGAGCATATTTTTTGATGGAGGATAGGTAAAACGATGAAAACAGATATTGAAATTGCCCAGTCGGTGCGGATGCGCCCTATTGTACAGGTTGCAGATGAAGCCGGTATTGCAGAAGAATATTTGGAACAATATGGAAAATATAAAGCCAAAATAGACCTGTCTCTGCTGAAAAAAACAGCACAGAAGCAGGGAAAATTGATTTTGGTGACGGCAATTACGCCTACACCGGCAGGAGAGGGTAAGACGACGACGACAATCGGTCTGGCCGACGGAATGCGCCGTATCGGAAAAAAGGTTATTGTTGCATTAAGAGAACCTTCGTTAGGACCGGTTTTCGGGGTAAAAGGTGGTGCGGCAGGGGGAGGTTATGCTCAGGTAGTTCCAATGGAGGAGATTAATCTTCATTTTACCGGAGATTTTCATGCAATAAGTGCGGCTAACAATCTTCTTGCTGCAATGATCGATAATCATATCTATCAAGGAAATGCCCTTCAAATTGATCCGCGTCGCGTGACGTGGAAGCGGTGTGTGGATATGAATGACCGTCAGCTGCGATTTTGTATCGACGGGCTTGGAGGGAAAGCCAACGGTGTCCCTCGTGAAGACGGCTATGATATTACCGTTGCTTCCGAAATTATGGCAGTGCTTTGCCTATCAAACGGAATTTCTGATTTAAAGGAACGGCTTTCTCGTATAGTCATCGGTTATAACTATAGTGGGAAACCCGTAATGGCAGGCCAGTTAAAGGCGGCAGGTGCGATGGCAGCGCTGCTTAAGGATGCGCTCAAGCCTAACTTGGTACAGACGCTTGAAGGGACGCCTGCATTGGTTCATGGAGGGCCTTTCGCCAATATTGCGCATGGATGCAATTCCATCGTCGCGACAAAAATGGCTCAGCGGCTCGGCGATTATGCAGTAACCGAAGCAGGTTTTGGCGCAGATCTTGGTGCGGAGAAATTTTTGGATATTAAGTGCCGTTTTGCTGGTTTGCAGCCGTCGGCAGTTGTCATGGTTGCAACAATTCGTGCGCTGAAGATGCATGGCGGTTTACGTAAAGAATTGCTTGGCGAGAAGAATGTAGATGCGTTGGAAAAAGGCTTGCCTAATTTATTGCGGCATGTTTCAAACATTAGGTCGGTATATCACTTGCCGTGTGTTGTTGCTGTTAACCGTTTTCCGACCGATACTGAGGAAGAAATCGCTTTGGTTATCCAAAAATGTAGGAGCCTTGGGGTCAATGTTGTTTTGTCTGAAGTATGGGCAAAAGGCGGTGAGGGAGGAATGGCTTTGGCGGAAGAAGTGGTGCGCTTATGTGAACAGCCAAACACATTTTCCTTTTGCTATGAAGATGAAGACCCCCTTGAAGAAAAAATACGTAAAATTGTTACGCGTATATACGGTGGAGAAGGTGTAGAATTCAGTGCGGAAGCGGCTAAGCAGATGCGGGGTTTTAAAAAAATGGGCTATGGTCATTTGCCTGTTTGCATGGCAAAGACACAATATAGTTTTTCCGATAATGCAAAGCTTCTTGGTGCACCGGAGGGCTTTACGGTGACTGTACGCAGCTTACGGATATGCGCGGGAGCCGGGTTTATTGTTGCGCTTACTGGAGAAATTATGACAATGCCAGGTTTGCCTAAAGTGCCTGCGGCAGAAAATATCGATGTCGATGAAGAAGGCGTGATCAGCGGCTTGTTCTGAGAAGAAACCCCGTATATGAAATTCCATATACGGGGTTTTTATTGAGATGCTGCAATTTTGTATGACGTAACAGGCTTTTTTTTAAGGTTCATCAATAAGATAGAACCGCATACGAGAAAAATACCGATCCAATTGATCAAACCAATGGATTCTCCAAATGCCAAAATGCCGAGAAGAGTTGCAGCGACGGTCTCGACCGACGCTAAAACCGGGACACGACTTGTTTCCTTAATTTTTTTTAGTCCGGTAAAGTAAAAAAGATAAGTAACTGCGGTGGGAATAAGTGCAAAACCAAAACCCGCAAGTAAAAGCAAGGGGTTTATCTGTCCGCCCATATTTTTAAAAGGCTGTGTAAAGAGAAGCAAAAAAAGTGTGGCAAAGAAAAAATTGTATGTGCTGGCAACGTAAGGATTACAGCGTGCCGTGGCAAATCGGCCGATAATTGCAGAAAAAGAGTAACATAGTGCTGCGCCGAGGCCAAACAACAGACCGGTTAAAGAAAGAGACAGGTTATTTAATTGACCGCCGGTGACGGTTAGTACGCATCCTGCAATGTTGACCAGTAAAGCCAGCGTTTTTTGCCATGAGATCTTTTCCGAAAAAATAAAATAAGAAAGGACAGACGTAAAAACCGGAGAGATGTACAGCAAAACGGCACTCATGGAAACGCTCAATAATTCTACGGCAAAACTGTACAGAAAATTATATGCTGCCTGACAGATTAATCCCATAAGCGCACAGACACGCAGAGAATATTTATCGATAATAAAAGCTTTTGGACCGTATTTTATTAGGGTAAGTACAATAAGGATGGGTAATGCGAAAGCCATACGGCAAAAACTGGTAAACGCAGGCGTTGAACCGAGTGTACTCATCCATTTCACAAACAGACCTATTGTTCCCCATAATATACCTGATAAAAAGACGAGGAGATAACCTTTTTGCTCCTCTTTAAAAAATTTGCGCATAAAAAATATTCCTTTACCAAATTTCATAACACAATATACCCTTTTACAGGGTAGATCAAACAAAATAGGGAAATGAATATTTTAATGTAACAGTAGTGTAGAAAGAAAAAATACCGGTTTGCAATATCATTTGCAGCCGGTATTTGAGTAAAATATTATAGTTTCATGATTTCAAAGTATTCTTGGTACGCTTTTTTTCCGCCGGCAAGAACTGAAACACTGTTGGCATAGTCAAGAGGCGATCCGTCCATCTGTGTAGCAACGCCACCGGCTTCTTTAACGATAAGAGCGGCTGCAGCAAAATCATAAGGAGAAAGAATTAATTCAAAAAATAAAGCAGTGCGACCGCAGGCAACATCACATAAATCAAGAGCTGCGGAACCGCTTCGGCGCAGATCCTGACAATGTGGATACAGTTTTTGGAGGGCGGCAAATGTACCGTCAAAATAATGAGGAATATGACGGTAATAGGGAGATGTTCCAAATCCGACCAGATTTTCTTCCAGCTTGCCGGCTGTGGCATGAATTGCTTCATTGTCCAACCATGCACCTTGCCCCGCCTGCGCAGAAAAGATTTCTCCGCTGTAAGGATTGTACACAACGCCGATTTCGGGTTTTGCGTCTTTTAGAAGGGCAATAGATATACAGCTATGGCGATAATGATGGATAAAATTAGTTGTGCCGTCGATCGGGTCGATAATAAAACTGTAGCCTATTGCTAGTGGGGTAGGCGTATCGGTTCCCACCTCTTCTCCAATAAATTTTGCTTCGGGCAGCAATTTGCGAAGGGATACAAATAAAAAGTCCTGTACTGCGACATCATAAGCTGTAACTAAATTATAGTCTCCACTTTTCTCTTGTTGTTTTGCGCTGATATCCATTGCTTTAAGCATAATTTCACCAGCCTGTTTTGCTGCATCAATAATTTGGTGGCGTAATGTTGCCATGTTAATCTCCTTTTTACGGTAAAGATTAAATATAAATCAAACAATAAAGGAAAAACAGCAGAGGAAACATTATCTTTCAACCTTAACGGGGATGTAAGAGAGGAAGAAAAATAAACTCTGCTGTAAAAGAATTTAATAAAATATGATTATTTTTCACCGAAACTTTCGTAACGACGAAGCTTTTGATCGATCAAGGTGCGGTCATAAGCGCCTGTTTGCATAAACGAGATGGTCATTTCATAA
>CALVMT010000012.1 GCA_944347775.1 uncultured Clostridia bacterium
GATACAAACAGATGGTCTTTTTGATGCCGTCCGCAGACTTCATCTCGTGCAGAACGCCACGCGGAGTGCAAATTTTTCGCATACGTCCCGCGCATTCTGGTCCCTCGCTCCCGCCAAAACGTGGCAAGAGGGGCAGTTCCCCCGCCCCTCTTGTCACAGCATGACAACTAAATATAATATTAATTATTCAACATAAGTTCACGAAATCTTTGAATATCTTGATCGGAAAATGCGTAATGAATCGTCTTATTTGGAAGCATGGCTATTTTTTTCTTAACATCATTTACGTCAACTCCCTTTATCGATAACATATATACTATGTCTGCAACTATATCGAGCGCTGCATCGTTCCAATCATACCGCGCTATTTCTTGTGTTCCCAATCGGATACCATATCCACTAAATAAATCTTTGTGCTTCTTATTTAATGTTACCTCGCATTTATATGCATTATCATAAATCGTATCCATTTCCTCTTTGCTACAACGTATGAATATTTGATGCGTTTGAGAAATCTGTCCATTAATATCTGCTACATCATATCCCGCATCTCTTAAGCGCTCACCTAAATAATTAGAGCAATGTACCATATGACTCATGTAATCTGCGCCATATTGTTCAAACTCCAATAATGCGAAAAGTAAACTTATTTTTTGATGCATTTGCGAATGTCGCAACAGGGTAGGATTTATTACCGTTTCCATCCTGTCATGTAAATATTTCTCATTTGTTAAAATCAAACCCGAAGCAGGCCCCGGGAAAGTCTTATGGGTGCCGCCAAACATAATGACATTTCTTTTTGTACGCAAGGGATTCTCGCATAACCCAGCAGCAATCAAACCCATCAGTTGAGAACAGTCCCACAGTAAAACACAATTTGTTGTATCAATATTTTGAATATTCAATGGTTTGATTAAGTCAGATGGAGCCAATAGAATATACTTGATTTTTTGTTCATTAATTAGTTTGTTTACTTTCTCATAATCTAAATCATTCTGTTCAATATCATATGGCGCCGAAATGACTTCAAGCCCCAAACGTTCCACAACAGGCTTTACAGATGCATGTCCTCCGTCTTCTTTATCCAAAATAATTATCTTATCTTTAGGTTTGCAAACAGTCTTTACAATCATATCTATACAATGCATCCCTGTAAAAGGTCGTGCATCTGTATATCTGGCACCAAATATCCGCTCACAAGTTTCTGACAGCATTTGATAAAAAGGAAGTAATTTTTCGCACCCGATAAAATTATCATCCATATTAAATGAATACGTATTATTCATAATATATCTCTCTTGAAACCCGTATGTCAATGGCAAATTGGCAAACGGAGAGATAACATTTTCCGCCGCACACAAAGGAAGTGCCCGCTTATGATACTCGCCGAAATCTTTCACATAACTATATAAAAGATCCAGTTCCCTATCGAGATTAACTCTACAGCGTCCTCCAACCCGAATATTTTTATCCATTTTAAACAGTTTAATATTTCCCTCCTGCAAGTCTCTGCATTGATAATAACTATGTCCTAAATAGTGAATTTTTTCGTTGTTGTCCGGATCAACATCGCATATATACGAATCACCTTTACAGCGAAATCTAAACATACTGGGCTTCAAATCCCGCATAGATTCAATACCGATGATATTATTTTCTTTTACCGCAAGGAGATTACAGATCTGTTTCATAATACTAGAATTTGAGTTATGCAAATACAAATCATCAAATTCTCGTAATTCTTCTAATGAATCAAATTCATAAATTACATTATCATGACACTTCTTGGCATACATACTCAACTCATCTAAATGCTCATCCTGTATATCTGCCCAAAACTTACTGCTTGTTTCTGGAAGTTCATATTCTTTTCCCAATATATTTATCATTTTTTTAGAAAAATTAGAAGAAAAGAATGCATATCCCAAGGTAACCCATACGTCATAACACCTATCACCATAGAATGTTTTAATTATCTTATCATCTTTATCTAAAGTTACCCCGCGCTCTGCTGTTTTGCCATTTTTAAAAATAGTACAGTAATATGAATCATAGGCATACTTTTGAAAAATATTATCAGAAAAATACAAATCAGAAGAAGTTATAATGCTCTTCTTAAGGTATTCTTTCGCAGCATACAAACTGTCATGATTATTTCTACTGTTATAATTAGGGGCTTCAATAAGAATAACATTAAACTTCTCCTTTAAATACTCAAATTTCTCTTTCATGTATCCCACAACGACAATGATTTCTTGGATACCTTTTTCATGTAACTGATTGATCTGTCGTTCAATTAGAGGCTCCCCTTTAACCATAAGCAACCCTTTAGGGAGCTCGTAATTCAACGGGACAAATCGTGACGACAATCCGGCCGCCAAGATAATTGCATTATCAATTTCATGATTTTTCAGGTATGCTAACCCTTTCTCGGATATACCATCTTTTGTTAGTAAATCCTTTTTCCTTAATTCTTCTAGAATTTTGAGTACTTCCTCAACGCTTAAAAATAAGCGTTCAGACAAAACATCAACGTCAATTTTTCCATATTCATAAATCGAATTAACAACATCAAACTGCTTTTTTGAAATTTCCATTTTTCAATTCTCCTTAAAAATTTTATTTTAAATAGGCTTTATAAAAGTGGTGCCCTATTCTCTCTTCTTCAGGCGGCAACTGCATATAGTCGCCGTATAGTTTCGATAGGATCTCATGATAGCCTATCGGAACAGGAAACATTTCCCCCTCAAACTCGACCTGTAAAATATGCTTAAGATCCTCTCGGGAAAATGTTGCCGACGACTGTTGCCAACAAATACAGCTAACCGGGAGATTCTGCTCATCATTATGCTTTTGAGACAAAATATCATGTTTTGAAATCAGCCGATTGAGATTTATCAACCTTGAAATCCCATAACTAAAGCATTTCAAAACACTCCGCACTGCATTTTTTGATTTTAAATAGTGTGGCGCACCCGCACGGCTAATCCACCTTCTCATATCAACAAGCTTTCGTTTCCACTGCTTATCATTCAAATCCACTGCGTCAAACGGATATATATCTACAAATAAACCGAGCCCGTAATCCTTTGCTCCCGCGTATTCAATTTTGTATCGAGCGTCACTAAAACGCGCTATTGTGTAAATGTACGTCGAGCTTGTTTTATAATGAAGCAATTCATAAGGACCCAGCTCTTCTTTATGTTTAATGCAATATTGAATGAATCGTTCGTAATCCTCACGTAGCATTCCAATATCAACATCATCATCCCACGGAATAAATCCATGGTGTCGAATCGCTCCAATCAAAGTCCCATACATCAGAAAATAGTTGATATGCTCTCTGTCGCAAATCTCCTTTATTTTCTCAAGAACCTTTAAGGACCCCTGCTGTATCTCACTCTGCGTCAGTTCTCTCATGTTTTTTGAATCTCCCTGTGATTTTTCGGACGACAGAAGTCGCCATCGTTTCCTTTGTTGCGATCATACCAATCATATAGATCAGGACTGCA
>CALVMT010000013.1 GCA_944347775.1 uncultured Clostridia bacterium
AATTACGCAAGGCGCGATACCTTTGTTGAAGAAGAACATCCTGAAAACACATACGTCGGTTATGCAAAGCCAATATGTGAAGAATTCGCAAACAGCTACAAAGACGGCAAAGCGGAAGACAGCATAAAGCTTATGAGAAAAACTCTCGCTAACGAAGCTGACAACAGCGTTACCATTGTGGCGACAGGCACGCAAACGTGTCTTGCACAGCTTCTTAAGAGCGAGGCAGATGATACCTCCGAGCTTTCTGGAGCCGAACTTATCAAGAAAAAGGTTGAAAGAACTGTGGTTATGGGCGGCCGTTTTAAAGATACATGGCCCATGCCGATTGTTGAAGGCGGAGTAGGCGAGCTTGTTGCGGAATACAATATAAAGGGCGATATTCCTTCCGCAAAGTTTGTTTGTGATAATTGGCCCGGCGAGCTTGTCTTTTCAAGTTATGAGATAGGAAATTACTGCATCACACTTAAAAATGTCAAATATGATGAAAAAGCTCCGAATCCCGTCGCATACGCTTATAAACTGTTCACAGGTAAATGTGAAGGCCGCGAAAGCTGGGATTTAACTGCCGCACTTCATGGAATACGCCCCAATTACGACTATTATTATTTGCATGAGTTCGGAAAGGTTAATGTTTCGGATGAGGGCATAACCACATGGGAGAAATCAGATGGATTTCGTCATTCCTATTTGTTGCCGTGTATGGATTACAAGTCTGTTGAGGATGATATTGAAGAGATAATTGAATCAGAACTGCCAAATTTCAAGGAAAAAATATATTGTAACAAATTACATGAGTAGATTATTATGTTGATAGATTACAAATTACCGTAAGTAAGATTTACAGGGGGTGCGGAGCTTAACAAGACTATGACTGCTACGGCGGCGGGCTCTGCTATTGAAATTGCCTTTAAGGGAGAAAGCATACTTTTACAATTTGACCTTACAGATCAGAAATACCCTTATCCCCACCTTTGGATGCAGCTTGACGGCGGAGCATGGATAGAAACACAGCTGGACTGGTACTTAAGAATAAATGCGAACAGCGTAGGAACGCACTTGGCAAAAATCGTCCTCAAAAGCACATTAGAGATGCAGGAACGCTGGAATCTCCCCATTGCCGCAAAGATTTCCTTTGTCGGCGCGGAGGTTGAGGAAACAGCAGTATTGCCGGAAGATAACAGGAAGACGATTGAGAATATCGGTGACTCTATAACCGAGGGGGTTCTTATTGACGCAGACAAGCAACCTATAGAACCCGAGCCTGCCTGCAGAACCTTTCAGGACGATGTTTTTGCTACATACGGATATATCACTGCACAAAATCTGAATCTTAGATCCTATCATGTCGGATACGGAGCGGTCGGATTTACCCATAGCGGCAGCGGAAATGTTCCCGCAGTAAACGATTCATACGATTATTGCTTCGGCGGCGCGCCCGTAACATACGCTCATCCCGATTTTATACTTATTAATCACGGCGTTAATGATACGGGTTGGGGCGCGGATAATTACGTTCGTGAATATGAGAAATTTTTAAATCACTTAATTGAGGTTCACGAAACTTCAAAAATAATTGTTCTCAACAATTTCAGAGGATCGTATAAAGACGAAACCAAAGAGATGGTATCCGGTTTTAATAAGGAACACGGAACAGATGTCTTTTATATTGATTCTTCGGGCTGGGTTCCGTTTGAACCGCTCCATCCTCTGCGCGACGGTCACAAAATAATAGCAGAGCATTTAACCAAAATTTTAAAAGAAAAATATTCACTGTAATAAATCAGGGGAGACAGTATTATGACACATTTTCTTTTTCCGAATTTTAAGAAAAAGGCATTGACCTTCAGCTATGACGACAATACCGAGCAGGACAGACGGCTTACCTGTATTTTCAGATTTCACCGACTTCCTGCGACCTTTAATATCAATACGGGTTCATTCGGCGAAAAGCGCTGGATTGAGCATTGCGGATTTTACTGCGAGTATAACCGTGTTGAGGAAAAAGAGGTTAAAAGCTTATATAACGGATTTGAAATAGCCTCGCATACGGTTGACCATGTGATTTTGCCCGAGGTTGACAGGTATACCTTTGATTATCAAGTAACAGCGGACTGCAAGAAAATCGGACAGCTTTGCGGTACCGACGCTGTGGGGCTTGCCTATCCCTGCGGACGCTATAACAATGAAACCGCTGAACACTTAAAAGAGTTAGACATTCATTATGCCCGAACGATTGAGGATACGCACAGCTTTGCATTGCCCGAGGATTTTCTTAAATGGCACCCGACCTGTCACGATCATGATCCGCGAATAGGGGAGCTTGCCGATGCTTTTTTGAATGACAACAGCGACGAACTAAAGCTTTTCTACATTTGGGGTCATGCCTTTGAATTTGATAAAAACGATTCCGACCGTTGGGCGGATATGGATAGGCTTTGTAAAAAGCTCTCGGGAAAAGAAGACATATGGTACGCTACAAACCGTGAAATCTGCGATTATGTTACGGCGGCAAGGAGCGTTAAGGAATTATCGGGAATTAATAATACCGGCTTTGATTTGTTTATAGAAAAAGACTGCGAAAAAATAAGGTGGGAAAACGGCAGAGAAATAAAACGATAAATATGAAAACAAAGCATAGATACAATGGTGCTTGAAACAATAACACAGCGTTTCCCTAACATTCTTTTTGAAAGCTGTGCAGGCGGCGGTTCGAGGTTTGACGCAGGTATGCTTTACTATATGCCCCAGACCTGGACGAGCGACGACAGCGACGCGGTAGAGCGGCTTAAAATCCAGTACGGCACAAGCATTGTATATCCGTTCAGTACAATGGGCGCGCACGTATCGGCTGTGCCTAACCATCAGGTGGGAAGAATCACAAGCTTTGATATGCGCTGTAACGTAGCCTTGGCGGGACAGTTCGGATTTGAGCTTGACCTTAACAAATGCACCGAGGAGGAGCTTAAAACCGCCGAAAAGGCGATAAAGACCTACCGCGAATTGGGCGAGGTATTTCATAAGAGAGACTGCTACCGCTTAAAATCCCCATTTGACAGCGACGTTTGCGCTATTAGAGGATTGGAAGTATTCAGGCAAAGTCCATAAAGATGCCACCTACGACTTTACTTTTGAAGACAGATATATCATATATCATATAACTCTGCGGAACAAGGTTGACTACATAGCGCTTGATATCATCACAGGCCTTTCCTCTTCCGTGATTACCAAAAGGAAAGGCGAACTCTACACGGAGGCATCATTTAGAAAGCTCATTCCGCACATTCTCTATTCCGTAAAGTATACCGGAGACAAAAGATATCTCAACAGGTTTGCAGACGATCCCTTAAAAGTAATAGATTCTATCTTCCGTGTGGTATTACCCGGCAACGGTTACAGCATCAGAGAAGAACAAATTGATCTTTCTAAGAAGATGTATATCGGTTTCACAGAGAAACAAGCGGCTCTCTGCGAAGCCGAGGTGGGAACAGGCAAAACTCTTTCTTATTTGGTGGCGGCTATCGTCGCAAAGCATCACAACGGGATCAAGTATGGTCAGAATCTTCCGGTAACCGTTACTACATCAAGCATTGAACTGCAAAAGGCTATTGTAGAAAGAGAAATACCGAACCTTTCTAAGATGCTTCTTGATTATTACATCATAGAAAAGCCTTTGACGGCGGTGCTGAGAAAAGGCAAGGAGCATTACTTCTGCCGTTACCGATTTGAAGACTTTTTCAAAAACATCAAGAAGTATCCGGAAAAGTACAAGACTGAAATTGAAATACTCAAGCAAATTGAAAAAACATGTGGCTGTATAGACCTTGATAAATACCGCATAAGCGGAACGCTTAAGAGCAGAATCTGTGTAAAAGGATCATGTGCCGGATGCCGTCGCATGAAGGATTGTGCATACAGCGATTTCTGCAGCAAGATGTACAGCTGTTCCGAACTCGACTTTCAAGTTACAAACCATAATATGTATCTGATGGCGCAAAAGACGAAAGCCGAGGATCATCTGCCATTGCTGCGGGAGAGCTGCTTTGTGGTGGTAGACGAAGCTCACAAGTTTAAGGAAGCGGCTGAGGATACCTTCGGTGAGAAAATCGGAGAAAAGGACATTGAAAAATATGTGAACGGCGTCAAATTTCTCCGTTCTCCGGTCAGCGATCGTATAAAATACAGGGAAAGTCTTGAAAAACTTCTGAAGGAAAACACAGAACTGTTCAAAAGCCTTCGGAAACTTCGTCACGATAATGATATTGATGAAGACAGAGAAAGCATTATTAAACTTTCTGCCATTCAGACAGGCAGGCTCAAAAGAATGATGCAGTTGATTGAGAAGATTGAGGATATGAAGATCAATCGCAGCTATGGCATACCCGTTACAGGAATGCTTCTGAAAAATGCTATCACGGCTCTCAATAAGGGCAGCAGCATCGTGTGGCTGGATACTGATGAAAACGGAATTCTGTCACTATGCTGCACTCCTAAGGATATCAATAATATTCTCAGAGAAAAGGTATGAGAGAGAGATGCAAGCCATGTGCTGACATCCGGAACATTGTCTGATGGCACGGATTTTGAGTATTTCAAACTTGAAAACGGTCTTGATCAAATCCCTTATCATCTGATACTTGAATCAAGAAACGAATCGCCCTTTGACTATGCAAAGAATACGCGTCTGTATATACCGAACGGTATGCCTCTTCCGGATAATAACAACAGCAATTACATCGCAACAATTGCTGATGAAATTTATAACATAATTGAGGCGGCACACGGACATACCGCAATCCTCTTTACCTCATACAAAACACTGAGTCTTGTCTATGAGAAACTTAAAGACAGGCTTAAAAAATACGATACCATTTGCATGACCAGGAGCAACAAAAACGCCATTACAGACTTTAAGAAGTCTAAAAACGGAATTTTGTTTGCATCCGGGTCAATGTGGGAAGGTGTTGACTGTGTCGGAGACTGTCTGTCATCGGTTATCATTGTCAGGCTTCCGTTTCCAATGCGCAATGCTTTGCTGGAAGAAAAGAAGGAGAAGAGCGAAGATGTCGGTGAATTCGTAGATAAGTACTGCACCCCGAATATGCTTATCAAGTTACGCCAGGGAGTGGGCAGACTAATTCGATGCGAAACAGATACCGGAGTAATAAGCATACTGGATCCAAGAACTATGACAATGTCATATTCGAAGAAGGTAATGCAGGCTCTTTGTAAATTTCCGCGTATTTACTCTGTTAGAGAAATCGAAAAGTTTATATTGTCAGTTAAAAATAAAAAGTATTTTGAAAATTAAAATAGAATTATTTAATCAATACTGCTCATTAACTGCTTAGAGTGAAAAAGCAGAGTTGCTTTATTTGGCAGAAAAGTGATATAATGACAATAATAAAAAATGTTGGGTTTATTACCGTTTCAAAAGTTATAGCAGACCATAAAATGAGAAGTTCTGCTAAAAAATAAATTATGCCGAAATACCGTGTCTGAAATAAGGATTTTAGTTATTAGTTTATGGTAATAAATATAATTCATATTGTAATATGAAAATTATGTAAGGGTGGTACTTATGAATCGGATTCAAAATGAAAATGCAGAGTTTTTGATAAAGGTTTTGGATCAAAATCAGTGTATTTGGATTGAAGACATAGTACATGATTTTTATATGAATGGTAAGGACTGCACAAGAGGACTGAAATTTTCAGTGAAAAGGCTTGTATTACAGAGCAAAGAAAAATTTAACAACGATAATTTCAAGTTATGGTTTCCCGTCATAGTTGAAGCAATGAATGATTTTCTTAGTGTTGATAATCTTTCCGCTCCGCCTTCTTACAGACAGGTGGTATATGAAAATTTTTTGGAATGGTGCAATGAAATTGCAGATAATTACTGGGATCATGTAAAAGCAAAGGAAATAATTAATGAACTTATTCGTCCTGTTCACGATATGACAGTCGATCTTGTAAAAATGTTGCATGGCGATGGCGTTTCAAAAAGAAAAATATGTTACGATTTTAATGTTGATCCACGCACGGTGACTAATAATCTTAAAAGGCTCGATATAAAAAACAAGGGAAAGCTTGCACCGCTTAGAATAGGCGGTCAGCCGGTATATCTTAAAATCAAGGCTGTAAGACGTGAACAGGATGATGATGAAAGAGACGAGCTTGGCGATATAGCATACACATCACGCTATAAAGAGAGGAATTATTATTACACTCCTGACACAATGCACCCTTTTGTAATGCAGTACAATGTTACACAGGCGGCTATTCTTATAAAGTCGCTGTATTTGTATAATTCCAAAACCGAATCAGAGATTTGCTATAATATGGCGATTGATGTATGGTGCCAGCTTTCGGATTACGGTAGAGAACGCATAAAGAAAATTTTTGGCCGAGAGGACTCGGGATTCAATGATTTTTTAAAAGAAATGAACAGTTATCTGGACGGCAGCAATATGCTTGTTTTTACGCCTGAGGGGACATTTTTAGAGAAAGATTCTGACTTAAAGGCTAACGAGCAGCTGCTTATAGCATTTAAAAGCAGCAAAGTATGCAGAATAATATTTTTGTCCAAGTACAAAATGGATACTCTGTACGGACAGAGAATAATGCAAGATGAAAAAGGTTATTATGCTGTTCCCAAAGAGGCCGTAGTAGGCTCTGAATGCAGTGTAAAATACGAAAAGAATTATCTCGATCCCAAAAAAATATACCAATTAATTGCTGATTGAGCAGCTTACCGATAAACTATGGAAACTGTTTTTCCATAGTTTATTTTTCTCCTGTGCTATACTTACGCCATAATAAATGATGGCCACAGGCCAGGAGGAAAATTACTATGAAAGAAATTAACACTGAAATCTACACAACCGACCTCAGAAACATCAAAGAAATACCCGAAGCATGGAAAAGGGGCTGTGAGCTTTTCGACACTACAGTCGCCGGGCATTACAGAGCGCTTGACAAAGAATTGCTGTTCAAGTTTCTTGATATGGCCGCAGAGCTTCAGGACGAAAACGGCTGGATTGCCCTTTATAAAGACGAGG
>CALVMT010000014.1 GCA_944347775.1 uncultured Clostridia bacterium
GGGTTTAATGTTAATATGGTGTTTTTTGTGAGCCTTCAGAAATTACTCTTTACCCACAAACCACTTGATACATCCGATAAAGGTGTTCAAGTGTAATCTTATCAAAATCTTATCAACGAGGGTTTTGGAATCCTGCAAACCCGCATTATTACTGGGTTTTCAGACTTTTTCAATTTATTCCCACTCAATCGTTCCGACTGGTTTTGGCGTAAGGTCAAGAAGTACGCGGTTAATTCCAGGAACTTCGCAGGTGATACGATTGGTAATATGATGCAGCAGGGGATAGGGGATTTCCTCGATAGAGGCAGTCATTGCATCTTTCGTATTAACTGCGCGAATAATAGCAGGCCAACCTTCGTAACGTTTATTGTCTTTTACGCCAGTGCTCTTGATGTCCGGTACAGCGATAAAATACTGCCAAACTTTATCGGCAAGGCCGTTACGATCAAATTCCTCGCGGAGAATTGCATCTGCTTCGCGCAAGGCATTCAGCCTATCGCGTGTGATTGCGCCAAGACAACGTACCCCAAGACCAGGACCCGGGAAGGGTTGGCGGTACACCATATTATGAGGGAGACCGAGAGTTTCGCCTACTACGCGTACTTCGTCTTTAAAAAGCAGTTTTATTGGCTCTACCAATTCAAAATTCATTTCTTTTGGCAACCCACCGACATTATGATGCGCTTTGACACCGTTAGATTCGAGTATATCAGGATAGATGGTACCTTGTGCTAAAAAAGCAATTCCTTCAAGCTTTGCTGCCTCTTCAGCAAATACTTTAATAAATTCGGCACCAATAATCTTGCGCTTTTTTTCCGGATCACTGACGCCTGCCAATAAATCAAGAAAGCGATCTGTGGCGTCTATGTAAATCAGATTAGCGTCCAAATTTTTTCCAAAAACATCGATGACTTGCTCACTTTCTCCTTTGCGCATAAGTCCATGATTAACATGTACGCAAACGAGCTGTTTTCCTATTGCTTTAATCAGTAGTGCAGCGACTACCGAAGAATCAACACCGCCGGAAAGAGCCAATAATACCTTTTTATCCTGTACTTTGGCACGAATTTCATGGACTTGTTCGTCAATAAAAGTTTTAGCAAGTTCTGTTGTTGTAATGCGTTGCATAGTTTCAGGTCTTTTGTTGTTTTGCATAATCATCCTCCTGAGTTATATTTTAAAGCCATTCTACGGTAGCCGGTGGTTTGCCGGTGATGTCATAGACAACGCGATTGATATGAGGCACTTCGTTCACAATGCGCGAAGAAACCTTACCCAATATTTCATAGGGAATTTCAGCAAAAGTACAGGTCATAAAGTCGCTGGTATGGATCGCGCGTAATGCTAGGGTATAGTCATAAGTTCTGCCATCGCCCATGACACCGACGGAGCGGACATTGGTCAGGACGGCAAAATATTGGTGTGCTTTATATTGCGCTTTTTCCAGTTCTTCGCGAAAAATCGCATCGGCATCCCGCAAAATATCAAGCTTTTCTTTGGTGATTTCTCCAATAATACGAATAGCAAGGCCCGGACCCGGAAAGGGCTGACGGTCAACTAATGCTTTAGGAAGCCCAAGGCGATGGCCGAGCACGCGGACTTCGTCTTTAAATAAACCGCGTAATGGTTCTATAATCCCCTGAAAATCCATTCTCTCTGGCAACCCGCCTACGTTATGATGGCTTTTAATATTAGCAGAATTATTTGCCCCCGATTCGATGACATCGGGATAAATGGTGCCTTGGGCAAGGTATTTGATGTTGGTTAATTTTTTTGCTTCTTTTTCAAAGACGGAAATAAATTCGGCACCAATAATTTTTCGCTTGGCTTCAGGATCTGTCACACCGGCCAGCTTACTTAAAAAAAGATCTTCCGCATTAACGCGGATAAAGTGCAAGTCACGATCTGCAAAGGCGGCTTCAACTTCATCTCCTTCGTTTTTACGCATTAAGCCATGATCTACAAATACGCAGAAAAGCTGACCAGGAACAGCTTTGGAAAGAAGGGCTGCACAAACTGAAGAATCAACGCCGCCGGAAAGGCCCAACAAAATACGATTGTTTCCTACTTTTTGGCGAATCTCTTTGATTTGTGTTTCAATAAAATCATCCATTGTATAATCACCGGATGCACCGCAAACATGATAGACAAAATTGCGTAAAATTTGTGTTCCGTTTTTTGTATGCTCCACTTCGGGATGGAATTGAACACCGTATAATTTTCGTTTTGTATCAGATATAGCTGCGTTAGGACAATTTGCCGAGTGGGCAATAGAGATAAAGCCTTCCGGTAACGAAACAACTTGGTCGGTATGACTCATGAGCGTGGGTTGCTTGGAATCCAGACCTTGAAACAGGGGAGAAGTTGTATCTACGGTAACGTCTATCGTGCCGTATTCTCTCCGAGCTGCAGGCTTTACTTCTCCTTTTAAGGTATAACACATGAGCTGTAAACCATAGCAGATCCCTAAAATAGGAATGCCCAGGGAAAATAATTCAGGATTGCAACGCGGAGAATCCTTTTCGTAGACACTGTTTGGGCCTCCAGTAAATATAATGCCAATGGGTGCCATGGCTTTGATTTCTTCAACCGGCATATTGCCAGGTTTAATAAGAGAATAGACATTGCATTCGCGAATTCTTCTTGCGATTAATTCTTTATATTGGCCGCCAAAATCCAAGACTAAAATTGTTTGGTTATTCATATGTTGATCGCTCCTTCAAAAACTTCCGTAGCCGGACCTTTCATCATGACCTGCTCATCGGTATAACTGATCAATAGGTTTCCACCTTTTAATTTTACTTTAATGGGTTCGCCTTTTTGAAAATAACCATTTTCTACTGCAGCAACAGCACTTGCACAGGCGCCGGTTCCACAAGCCATCGTTTCGCCGCTTCCGCGTTCCCATACTCGCATCTTTAGAGAATGGTCGGGTAAATATTGTATGAATTCAGTATTTACGCGCTCAGGGAAGAGAGGGTTCTGTTCAAACAAAGGTCCTATTTGTGTTAAATCCAAAGAATCGATATCGGTATCGCAAAAGATAACGCAATGCGGATTGCCCATAGAGAGGCAAGTTATATGGTATATCTTGCCTGCAATTTCTATGGGATAGTTGACAACTTTACAAGCTGACAGTGCGACAGGAATACGCGATGGCGTAAATTCGGGTTTTCCCATACCCACTTCTATTTGTGTGGCTTGATTTTGCTCTGTTAAGATGGATAGGGTTTTTATTCCACTTAATGTTTCGATTGTCATTACAGGTTTAGTGACCAGCCGATGATCATAAAGATATTTGGCAACGCATCGAATACCGTTGCCGCACATTTTTCCTTCACTGCCATCGGCGTTAAAAATACGCATTTTCGCGTCTGCAATTTTTGACGGGCAAATCAGAATAATACCATCTCCGCCTATACCAAAATGGCGATCGGAAAGGCGGACAGCTAATTGTACAGGGGAAGCTATGGTCTGTTCAAAACAATTAATATAGATATAATCATTGCCGCAACCATGCATTTTGGTAAAATGTAGCAGCATAAAACCGGCTCCTTTTCTTGATCAAAATAAAAATACAGAAGATATTATAGCAAACTTTAATGCTTTTTTGTAGATAATTTGTCAAAAATGCCGGACTTAATTATCGTATGTTTTTAAAATATGTTCGGCAATTGTTTTTTTGGAAATACGGAGGTTCATTGCCTGCTTTTCGATATAGCGATGCGCATCTGCTTCAGACATGCCTAAATATTGCATAAGCAGACATTTTGCTCGGTCTATGATGCGAAGAGCGTCTATTTTTCGCAACAAATCCGTATTTTTAAGATGAAGATCTCGGGTATTGGAAAATGCTGCCTGGGCAACCGCCATTGCACTGAATAATGAAACGCGCGTAAGCGGTTTTGGCTGCAGATAAATACCCATATGAACACTGCGCTCCAACAACTGTTCGCAAATTTTTTCTTCGGCGACAAAAATAACCTGAGTGATTCTCCTCCCTAAATATTCGCATGAAAATTCAAAGCCAAGTTCATCATTTAAAGGGGCATCAATCATGCATAAATCAAAGCACTGTTTTTCCAGAATTCGTCGCCCTTGCGCGCAACTTGTGGCTATTGTGTCATCAATTGATGAAAAAATACTTTTTTGCAACAATTGCCGTATATGGTATTCAAACGACGAATCCGAAGTCAGTAATAAAATATTGCGCAATCTGGAATAATCAGGCATCGATAGACTCCTTGATAAAAGCTTTTTTTAAATGAAATACTGAAATGCAGCCTGCATTTCAGTATTTCATCAAGATGCTTATAAAGCTATATATTCGTTTCTTTCAGCGCCGACAGATACATAGGAGATAGGACAGGACATCTCATGCTCAATATAACGGATATAATCAATTGCAGCTTGAGGTAAATCTTCCAGTTTTTTGCATTTTGATATATTTCCGGAAAATCCGGGGAGATATTCATAGACCGGTGTCGCACGAACGAGGCGATCTCCTGTAGGAAATTCCTTGGTTATTCTTCCATCAACATTATATGCAACGCAAACGGGAATTTTTTCCATGCCGGAGAGAACATCCAGTTTTGTAAGCGCCAGTTCCGTCGCCCCCTGTACCATAACACCATATTTAGATGCGACGACATCAAAACCACCCACTCTTCTTGGACGGCCGGTCGCTGCACCAAACTCCGCTCCAGCGCCGCGCAACGCTTCGGCTTCTTTTCCGAAAAATTCGGCGGTAAAAGGCCCCTCACCAACACAGCTGGAGTATGCTTTAATAACGCCGATGACTTTATCGAGTTTTTGGAAGGGAATCCCTGCACCAATAGGAGCATATGCCGCAATGGTAGACGAGGATGAAGTATATGGGTAAATACCAAAATCTATATCTCGTAGAGCGCCTAATTGAGCTTCAAACATGATATTTTTTCCTTCTGCAATGGCATTTGACAAATAATAAGTTGTATCGCAAATATATTGTTTTAAAGGATCACCGTATTGTTTGAGCCATTTCAGCATGGCCTGAGCATCAACGGATTCTGCTTTATAGCCTTCGTGAACGGTTAAATTTTTCCACTCTACGATGGCAGCAACTTTGGCAGGCAAAGTATCTTCTGCAAATAAATCTCCCATACGGATTCCTTTTTTCATATACTTATCTGCATAAACAGGCGCAATACCTCTTCTTGTAGAACCAAACTTGGCATCCCCAAGGCGGTCTTCCTCCAAGATATCCATCATTTTATGGTAAGGCATGCAAATGATGGCTTTGTCACTGATTTTCAAATTGGCCGGCGTAATATGAATGCCTTTTTCTTCTAATCTTGCCAATTCACCGCACAGATGTTCAATATCAATGACCATGCCGTTACCCATGACGTTTGTCGTAGTATCTCTCAAAATACCGGAGGGTAGCAGATTCAAAATAAATTTCCCCTTTTCATTTACTACAGTATGGCCGGCGTTATTGCCACCCTGATAGCGGCTGACAATGTCGTAATCGGCAGAGAGAAGGTCAACCATACGCCCTTTTCCTTCATCACCCCAGTTAATTCCTACAATTGCTGTTACCATATTAATACCTCGCTTATTTCGAAACTTTTATTTTACCATAACAGTCGTTTCAGACATTGATTTGTATATCGACGCCCAACAGATCTGCATTTTCTTTTAATACGGGCTCAACATAATCACGTAAAAATTCTTCGGTTTGTTGAGATGAACGCCCGGTGTAGTTGCCGAATGACAATAAATCCTGCGCTTCTTCGCGCGAAAGACCAAAAATGGGGTCGCCAATAATGCGTTCCATTAAATCGTTCTCTTTTCCGTAAAGTTTAACCTGTTCGGCAGCTTTGACGGAATGCTCGCGAATGGCTTCATGCAATACCTGGCGATTACCTCCCTTTTTGGTGCCATGCATGAGAATTGCTTCGGTAGCCATAAAAGGAAGTTCCTCGTTTAAATGCTTTTCCATCATTTTTGGATATACTTTCATTCCGCTGACGATATTAATATAAAGAGAAAGAATAGCGTCTACAGCCAAGAAAGCTTCAGGAATACTGATACGCTTGTTGGCTGAATCATCCAATGTTCTTTCAAACCATTGATTAGCGGCAGTAATGGCCGGATTCAGGGTATCGACAATGACATAGCGGCAAAGAGAAGCAATACGTTCGCTGCGCATGGGATTACGCTTATAAGCCATTGCGGAGGAACCGATCTGTTTGGCTTCAAAAGGCTCGTCAACTTCTTTTAAATGCGACAGGAGACGAATATCGTTGGAAAATTTATGCGCGCTTTGGGCAATTCCGGACAGCACAGAAAGAATATTAAAATCTACTTTTCTTGAATAAGTTTGCCCGCTAACCGGATAGCAAGCTTTAAAGCCCATTTTATCAGCAATCATACGTTCTAGTTGCTTAACTTTTTCGTGGTCGCCGTCGAACAATTCCAAAAAGCTAGCGCAGGTACCCGTTGTTCCTTTGCAGCCACGCAGTTTGAGGTGCGAAAGCTGGAAATCCAACTGTTCGAGATCCATCAGTAAATCATGCAGCCAGAGGGTTGCCCGCTTGCCGACCGTAGTTGGCTGAGCAGCCTGGAAATGAGTGTATGCCAATGTGGCCTGATCCTTATATTTTGCGGCAAATTTACTTAAGCAAAATATGGTATTCAGTAAAAGCTTACGCACCTGTTCAAGCCCCATTTTCATTTGAATGATATCCGTATTATCACCTACAAAACAGGAGGTCGCGCCTAAATGCAGGATTCCGGCTGCTGTAGGGCATTGTTGAGCATATGCATAGACATGAGACATGACATCATGGCGCACTTCTTTTTCCCGCGCGATAGCAACTTCATAATTAATATCATCGGCAAATTCACGCAATTCGGAAATTTGCTGATCGGTAATGGGAATGCCTAATGCCTGTTCTGATTCGGCTAATGCGATCCAGAGTTTGCGCCAAGTACGGAATTTGGTATCATTTGAAAAAATATGTTGCATTGCTTTGCTGGCATATCTGCCGCAAAGAGGGTTTTGATATATGCTGTTATCCATAAAAATCTCCTCCATATATAGGTGAAAAAACAAAAAACTGTTTTGACAAAACCGCCTATGCGATAAAAATACGTGAATCCACAAATATTATACATGATTTTTATATTTTGTACATTAAAAATAGTTTGGAAATTAAGAAAGAAATATAAAAATAAATAAAATATGCTTTGAAAACAAATATGGATAAAAAAGATAAACAATCGTTGACAATGAAAATCTCGGATGCTATAGTATTAAATGCAGAACAGCAAAGGCGCTGTTGGGTGAGAGAAGTATGCCCAAAGTGAGCTTATGCTGTTTTTCTTTTTTTGAAAACGAATATATTTTTATGAATAAAGGAGAAACGATATCATGAAAGCGGTACCGGATTTGTTTGGCAGTATGGTCTTTAATGATGCGGTGATGAAAGATCGGCTGCCAAAAGAGACATTTCGTTCTCTTAAATCGACAATTGAAAAGGGTGAACCGTTAAACAGCGAGATTGCCAATATTGTTGCCAATGCCATGAAGGAATGGGCTATTGAAAAAGGGGCGACGCATTATACGCATTGGTTTCAGCCAATGACGGGAATGACTGCCGAAAAACATGACAGTTTCATTTCGCCGGAGCCGGGCGGTAAGGTGATTATGGAATTTTCGGGTAAAGAATTGATTAAAGGAGAGCCGGATGCATCAAGTTTCCCTTCAGGAGGTCTTAGGAGTACATTTGAAGCTCGTGGCTATACTGCATGGGATCCGACTTCATACGCTTTTGTGAAAGATGGTGTTTTGTGTATTCCTACAGCTTTTTGCTCGTACAGCGGAGAAGCGCTTGATCAGAAAACGCCGTTGTTGAAATCAATGGAAGTCATTAATAAGCAAGTGCTTCGGATTCTCAAAATTTTTGGGACCAATGCAAAGCATATTTTGACGACAGTAGGGCCTGAACAAGAGTATTTTCTTGTTGATAAAAAGGCATTTGATTCGCGGCCGGATCTGCTTAATTGCGGTAGAACACTTTTTGGTGCAAGGCCGGCTAAGGGTCAGGAGCTTTCAGATCATTATTTTGGTGTGATTAAACCCAGAGTTACGGCTTTTATGCGGGAGTTGAATGAAGAACTATGGAAACTCGGAATTAATGCCAAAACAGAGCATAATGAGGTAGCGCCGGCTCAGCATGAGTTGGCACCGGTTTTTGCAACCACCAATATTGCCGTAGATCACAATCAGCTGACTATGGAAGTAATGAAGAAAGTTGCATTAAAGCATGGTATGGCTTGTCTGTTACATGAGAAGCCGTTTGCCGGAGTGAATGGGAGTGGCAAACATAATAACTGGTCTATCTGTACGGATACAGGAATCAACTTGCTGGATCCCGGAAAAACACCTGCCGAAAATGCACAGTTTCTGTTGATTTTAGCGGCTGTCATAAAAGCGGTAGATGAATATCAGGATCTGCTGCGGATGTCTGTTGCAAGTGCGGGCAATGATCACCGCCTTGGTGCGCACGAAGCGCCGCCTGCCATTGTATCGATATTTTTAGGTGATGAGTTAACTGCGATTCTGGAAGATATTGAAGCAGGAAAAATACATAAAGATGCGGGCAGCAGATATATGGAAATCGGTGCGGCGGTATTGCCTTCTTTCCCGATGGATAATACCGATCGGAACAGGACATCACCATTTGCCTTTACGGGGAATAAATTTGAGTTCCGCATGGTTGGCTCCAGTCAGAGCGTTTCAATGGCCAATACGGTTTTGAATACAATTATTGCGGAAGAATTGAGCCAGTTTGCGGATATTTTGGAAACCAGCGGCGATATCGCTGCTGATGTCAATAAAATTGTCATTAAAACGTTGAAAGATCATAAGAGGATTATTTTTAACGGCAATAATTACAGCGAAGAATGGGTAGTAGAAGCAGAAAGAAGAGGACTGCTCAATTTAAAATCAACGGCTGATGCAATTGCAACATTTGTTCAGCCTAAAAATGTTGCACTCTTTGAAAAATACGGCGTATTTACCGAAGCAGAGATGAGATCCAGAAGTGAAATTATGCTGGATAACTATTGCAAAACGTTGCATATCGAGGCGTTGACGATGATCGATATGACCAAAAAGTCAATTATTCCATCGGTTATCGAATATCAAAATATATTGGCAAATACGGCTGCAGCAAAAAAAGCAGTCAACCCGCATATTTCAACAGAACTGGAAGAAAAGTTGCTCGACAGTGTTTCCAAGCTAAGCGTTTGCTTATATGATCATTTGGAGGTATTGGAAGAGGCGGTAATTCAGGCTAATGATATAAATGATGTCCAGGAAAAGGCATTCTTTTATCGTAAGGAGGTTTTTTCCAAGATGGCAGAATTGCGCGGAGTGGCGGATGAACTTGAATTAAATGTAGGTGCCGAATATTGGGCATTCCCGACATATAGTGAATTGCTTTACAGTGTGGAATAAAAAAAGCATGGCGAAATGCCATGCTTTTTTTTAGAAAATGCGTAAAAAATAACAGGAGTTTTAACATAAACTCCTGTTAAAGTAACAATTTTCAGATGGTCTTCTTTAATTGAAACGCGCCCACCAAATAGAGTGCAGGCAAAACAAGACCAAGCAAGAAAGAGAAGAAGTTGAAGCTGCCGCCTGCGGCAACGGTCAAGATTGTGCCTAACAAAGAGAGAGAAACAACAATGATGCAACAAACGATGCAGGAATTTACTTTTTCCGGCTTATCACAATTTTTTACACCAAGAATACCGGTTACTAATTCCATGGCAGAACCTGCCAACATTAAAATACATGCGAAAGTCAATAGACCGGCTGCAATACTGGCGCCCGCATATGCAGCAAGAGCAGCCAAAGCACTTACTCCAGCGACTGCAACAATGTTTAAAATGATTCCAATAGAGCCGCCTACGATCATAATGATTCCGCAAACTTTTAACATTTGATTTTTTTGCATAAAATCATTCTCCTATAAAAATAATAAAAAAATTCATAAATCAGACATGATTTATTTATATTTAATATAGCATTAAAAGTTGCATAATTCAACACCATATTTTAAGAATATACAATATATCGAAAAATATATTATGAATTGTGTAATAAATTAAAATAAGAAAAACGGCTATATATTAATGTCGCAGAGTAAATCGGTTGCATAAAACAGTGATAACGAAAATATTTATTATGTAGAGAAATACTTTTCATCTAAAATAAAAGGAGCAAAATGATATGGGTAATCAACGAATGGCAAAGAGTGCGAGGGCGAAAAGGGATACACAAAAACAAAGCAATATTATCATCAAAGCTTTAAAAGGCGGAATTTTAGGGCTGATCATTACACTGATGAGCGTTTTGGCATTTGCGATTATCGTAAAGAAGTTTGGCGTTTCAGATGAAACGATTTCGGCAATTAATCAGGCAATAAAAGTTGTCTCTATTTTTATGTCGGCTTATGCGGCTTCTAAAAATACAACGCAGAATAAAGTCCTTACTGGTGTGCTTGCAGGATGTATGTATGTTTTGCTCGGGTATTTGATTTTTTCGCTAATTCAAAGCAATTGGGGAGATGTTTCCTTATTACTCGCGGATTTGGCTATGGGTGCATTGATCGGAATGCTGACAGCACTTATTTTTTCTAAAATTTTGCAAAACGAACAGAAGAAGGAAAAAAGAGCTTAACTGGTTTATGAAAAATGTACACATACTATTCCTTAAAGGAGGTATGTGTTGATGATGGATCAAAGGCAAACAGAAGAACTTTATGAGCAGCTTGTGATCGGATGCGCTATTGCGCAAGCTTCTCTTCGCGCATTGACAAGGCGTGCAAAACAGAAAAATATTGCTTTAGATATGGCAGAATTGCGACACAAATATAAAGAGATTTTTGAAGAAGCATGTCTTGCATTGGAAAAAATTGACGGCAGCGATATCCCACGGGCACGGTTGCCCCGAGCGGGAAACTGCCTGACAATTTATTGCAAAACTTTATTTGACCGATCCCCAAGTAATTTAGCACACATTGTTATTCGGGGATTTCAAACAGGCGAACAAGAACTTTGCGATTATAAACAGGATTACATCAATGCCGAAGATGAAGCCAAGGCACTTTGTGCACGATTATTACAAATGCAGCAAAAAGAAAAAATGCGGTTTCGAAAATATTTGTATTCCTAATAGGCCATGGCAAAAAGTAGATCGATCACCAAAAGGAGAATGTTTAAGCATTCTCCTTTTACATTTTAGAATAAATTTTTTCAGTTGGATTTTGGATTGGAGATTTGAAGAATATATAAAGAGGGAAACAGCCCGCCGGCAGCAAAATTAATTTTCCCTTTTAGGCAAAAATTAGGTAGAATAGTTTCTTGCATAAGTTTTTTTTCATTGGTAAAAAGAAATGCATGTCCGTTTGGCTTAAGTGTTAACTGCAGGTTTTTAAAAAAATCCGCGTATAGTTTTTGATTCGCAATGTGATTGGATACGCGCAGGCCAAAAGGAAGATTGCCGATTACCTCATCATATTTACGGGAAAAAGGCGTTATGGCATTTTTAACAAAGAATTCCGCCTTAATTTTTGCACAGCTTGCATTATTCTTCGCGACTTTAATCGCAGAGGCAGAAATATCGGAACCGAATAAATCTCGGTGAGGATATCTTGCACGCTCTAATAGGAAAGTCCCGGCTCCGCAGAAACAATCTAAAACGGAATCTTCTTTTTTTGCATAATGCGCAATCACTCGGCAGCACGAAGCAGCAACAGCCGGATGCATTGAAGCACTAATGGCTTGTTTACGATAAGAAAAACGCGTGTCATTTTGAGAGCCGGGGATAAGACAGGCGATAAACGTTTTTCCTATACAACTAATGCGCAATTCAAAATCATAAGAAGAAGGACTGTTATGCAAAGGAGTATCCAAAAGAGCTTGATGAATTTGCTCGTAAGCTTCTAAGCGCTCCTTTTGTGTAATCGTGCGCCCAGTAACGTCGATGCGATAACAAAGATCGGTCCGTTGATAGAGGTTAAGCACATTGCGGCAAACGACAGATTTGTTCATCCCCTTAATTGCATGGCGCAAAGAATCGCTTTCATATAAAAGAATACCTGCTTCATAAAATGTGCGTGCATGGTAAAGCGAATAAAAATTTTTTACAGAATGAGCAATGCAAAGACCGTCTTTTGCGCTGTAAGTTTTTGCATCAAGTCCGATAGATTGCAGTTCATCTAAAGTGACACGCGCATTAGGGCAAAAAAAGATAACCTCTGTTGGTTTTGACATAGGTTTATCTGGCAGAGAGATAAAAGCACGGGGCATAAGAGAATCTCTGGCTTTACAAAGCGCGTGAGACTGTGCAAGTTGATGCTTATCGGAAG
The DNA here is from genome assembly GCA_944347775.1 of uncultured Clostridia bacterium. Taxonomy (GTDB): domain Bacteria; phylum Bacillota; class Clostridia; order Christensenellales; family Christensenellaceae; genus QANA01. Next base: position 12,426 of record CALVMT010000014.1, read on the forward strand.
GGTCAAATGCAGAAGGAATGCTTTGCAAAAAAGCTTGGGCGTCTTTATTTTGCTTTGCATTGCCGAGAGCCAAAAGAATAGAAGGCTTAACAAATTCGATTTTTTCTTCCTGATATGCGCGAATAAGCAAATCCGCATAGAGATCGGCATCTAATCGGCCAAGCAATTCAAAAAAATTTTTGCGAAGTTTGGCATCATCATCTCGGTACAATAGTTCAGCCAATTGCGGCCGTAGAGAAAACTGATGCAATAGAATTTTACGGCAATTCTGGTCTGACGACAGGTCTGCAAAAGCACGCACAATAGCCCGCCGCAAAGAGATATCCTTGCTGTGAGCAAGCAGATTGACAGCACGGGCAAGTTCGGTGTGGGAAGCAAGGGGCAGAAGTGCCTGCCGCCTTGCTTTAGGGGATATGGCGGTGGTTTTTGTTATTGTTGTTAAAAAATCATTCATCTGCGTTTCTCCGCGACTTCCAATATAATTTCAGCAATTTTTTGCGCGCCGTTAGCCATTGGGCTTTGCTGCATTGCTGCTTTCATGGCAAAACCGTGAGAGCGCAGCGCCTGGATGTGCATTTTTAAAACCTCTGGTGTAATGTCATTTTGCATGAGGACATCGCTATAACCTTTTTTTTCAAAGTAACGTGCATTAAGAATTTGATCTCCTCGGCTGGCCTCCAAAGGCAAGGGGATAAGCAGGTTGGGCAGACGAAGGGCAAGAATTTCAAAGATTGCGTTGCTACCTGCGCGCGAAATAATAAAATCGGCAGAAGCAAATATATCTTCCAACCCTTCGCTCACATATTCATATTGGACATACCCCGGGCGGTTTGCCAAATCGGGATTAAGTTTTCCGTTGCCGCGAATATGGACAACGTCAAATTGCGACAACAACCAGTCCATAATTTTATCCAGTGCGATATTGATTGATAGGGCACCGAGGCTGCCGCCCATGATAAGAAGGATTTGCTTTTCTCCGGAAAAACCAAGACGATTTAACCCTGCGCTGCGCGAACCGCATAGAAGCGAAGAACGCACAGGTGCACCTGTAATTACGACCTTTTCTGCGGGGACATCTTTGGCAGCGGCTTCAAAAGAAAAACAAATTTTTTCGGCTTTGGATAAGCATAATTTATTAGCTAAGCCGGGAGTGTAGTCGGATTCATGCATGACGACAGGGATTTTTAAACTATGTGCAGCAAAAACGACAGGGACAGATACATACCCTCCTTTAGAAAAAACCACGTCTGGCTTCACTTTACTTAGGATTTTTTTGGCTTCCATATATCCTCTAAGGATACGGAAAGGATCGCTAAAGTTTTTCATACTGAAATAGCGGCGCAGTTTTCCGGAACTGATTGCATGATATGGCAAGCCAGCCTTTTCGATAATTTCCTTTTCAATGCCCGTTTTGGAACCGATATATTCAACGGAACAACCTTTTTTCTGAAGATAAGGAAGAAGAGCAAGGTTTGGTGTTACGTGGCCAGCGCTTCCGCCGCCTGTTAATAAAATACGAATACCCAAAATTAAAACCTCATTTTATGATGATAAAAATAATTAACGCAATTATCATACCATATTTTGCGGCAAATAAAAGCAGTTTCTTCTATTGATATGAATTTAGGCGTATAATTTTTCCAAATCAGCCAACAATATACTCGGAGGTATAACAAATGATTAAAATAGTGGCAATTATATTTATATTGGGTGTTTTGTTATTTGGAGTTGTAGGATGTGAATGGGGAAAGGAAATACCGGATCATACTTCGAGCACGAATGAGCCTTCGGATTTGACTCAAGACGGAACGAATAAAGATGAGTCTTCTTCAACGGAAGCTGTTTTTCCTCAGTGGATACCCGAAGAATAATTAGTTTAGAATAATTTTTGAGATTAAATAAAAAAAGATTGACTTTTTTAATAAAAGAACATATATTATAATAAAAAAGAGCAAATAAAACTATTGATTGAGAAGAGTACTCTTGCTAAATGGCGGTATAGAGAGCGGCAGAAGGTGGAAAAGCGGCGCGCAGTGCAGGAAGAATGGTCTCATGAAGGCGGTAGGAAAAGGTGTGAGCCAAAGTAATGACCGACGGGATTTCCGCCCGTTATCAAGGGAAGGCATATGATTGTATGCTTGAAATGAGTGGATGTGAAAACATCAGGTTAGGTGGTACCGCAGAAGTTATGCTTTTGCCCTAAAAAGAGGGGCAAAAGCTTTTTTATTTGCCCCCGGAGCTTATATTTTTATTGTAAAGGAGAAATGATGATGACGATAAAGAGAATTCCCAACAAAATTTATCTTAGCGAGGAACAGCTTCCGAAGCAATGGTATAATCTGCGGGCAGATATGAAGCAACTGCCGGATCCCATGCTTAACCCGAAAACAATGCAGCCGATTTGCGAGGCTGATCTGTATCCGATTTTTTGCAAGGAGCTTGCGAGGCAGGAATTGGATGAAAAAACAGCCTATATTGATATTCCTGAGCCGGTTAGGGAAATGTACAGGATGTATCGGCCGTCACCCTTAGTGCGGGCTTATCAGTTGGAAAAAAAGCTGGATACTCCTGCGCATATCTACTATAAATTTGAAGGCAATAATACTTCGGGAAGCCACAAATTGAATTCTGCCGTAGCACAGGCATACTACGCCAAACAGGAAGGGATTACTTCTCTTACAACAGAAACGGGCGCAGGGCAGTGGGGAACAGCTCTAGCTGAGGCGTGTGCATTTTTCGGATTGGATCTTTGCGTATATATGGTTAGAACGTCGTATGAACAAAAGCCTTTTCGTAAAAATATCATAAAAACGTTTGGTGCAACGGTTATTCCCAGTCCGAGCAATACCACAAAAGCTGGGCAGCGGATTTTAGCAGCGCATCCCGATACGGGCGGTAGCCTCGGGTGTGCGATTTCCGAAGCGGTAGAAAAGGCTGTTACAACACCGAATTGCCGCTATGCTTTGGGTTCTGTATTAAATCAGGTTCTTCTGCATCAATCGGTTATTGGTCTGGAAACGAAAACAGCCATGGAGATGATTGATGAATATCCGGATGTGATGATCGGTTGTGCGGGAGGGGGATCCAACCTCGGCGGATTGATTGCACCTTTTATGAGGGATAAAATACTTGGCAAGGCAAACCCACGCATTGTTGCGGTAGAGCCGACTTCCTGCCCTTCGCTTACGCGTGGAAAGTATGCATATGATTATTGTGATACCGGGAAAATGACACCTCTGGCAAAGATGTATACGCTGGGTTATGATTTTATGCCGTCGGCTAATCATGCAGGAGGATTGCGATATCATGGCATGTCGCCGATTGTTTCAAAACTGTATCATGATGGCTATATTGAAGCGGTCTCTTACGAGCAGACAAAGGTGTTTGAAGCGGCGGTTTTATTTGCTAAGACCGAGACGATCCTTCCAGCGCCGGAATCCTCACATGCAATTCGCTGTGCTATAGATGAGGCATTAAAATGCAGAGAATCCGGAGAAAAGAAAACAATCGTCTTTGGATTAACCGGAACGGGTTATTTTGATTTGGCTGCTTATGATTCATTTTTAAACGGAACGATGACAGACAGTATTCCTACAGATGAACAATTACAAAAAAGTTTTGATACATTGCCCAAAGTATGAAGTAGAAAAAAGATGCGCACAAAAAACGGATTAATTTGATTAATTCCGTTTTTTGCTGTGCAGAAAGAAAAGAAGTATTTGCCGAAAAGTTGAAGGTTTACGGCAGCGGTGGTATAATATACAAAATTAATGCTGAAAACCGATAAGGCAGAGGAGAAACCATGTATTTAATCAGTACGAGAGGAAAAAGTAAAAAAATGCTGGCGTTGGATGCCGTGCTTCAAGGCATTGCCGATGACGGAGGGTTGTTTGTCCCCGAGCGATTTACGCGAATTGATCTGGATGTCTTGTTGGAATGGGGAAAGTTGCCCTATGCTCAGTGCGCGGCAAAGGTGCTTTGTTGTTATTTTGATATAGAATATGACGAAATGGCGGAGATGACAAAGAAAGCTTATGCATGCTTTTCAGATGACGAGGTAATTCCCATTCAAAAGATTGCCGAAGGAGAGTATGTCATGGAATTATTTCATGGGCCGACTTTGGCATTTAAGGATATTGCGCTTCAGTTGTTGCCTCGTTTGATGTCCAGAGCGCTTGAAACCTCGGATCAGGATGTTTTGATTCTTACGGCAACTTCCGGAGATACGGGGAAGGCTGCACTTGAAGGATTTAAAAATGTCCCCAGGACGAAAATTGCCGTGTTTTATCCAAACGACGGCGTTTCGGATATGCAAAAACTGCAAATGGTTACGCAGCAGGGTGAAAATGTATATGTAGGTGCAATCAGAGGCAATTTTGACGATGCACAGAGTACCGTAAAGAAATTGTTTGCGGATGCACGATTCCATCGTGAGGCAGCTGGCCGGGGAATGAAGCTTTCTTCGGCTAACTCGATTAATTTCGGAAGATTGGCGCCGCAAATTGCCTACTATATTTATAGTTATGGGCGGTTGGTGGCGGCAAAAGAGATTGAAGCCGGTCAGGAAGTGAATTTTGTTGTTCCTACGGGAAATTTTGGCAATATTTTGGCTGCTTATTATGCAAAGAGAATGGGGCTGCCAATTTATCGCTTGATCTGTGCTTCGAATAAAAACAACGTCTTGACTGATTTTTTGGAATCCGGCGTGTATACGATTCGACGTGAATTTTATAAAACCATCTCGCCTTCTATGGATATCCTGATTTCAAGCAACCTGGAACGTCTGCTTTTTGAAATTTCGGGAAGAGATGCCAAGGCAATTGATTTATATATGAAGGATTTAAACGAGCAGGGCAATTATCGCATCAAAGCTACGGATAAATTGGCGCTGGATGGGTTATTTTTTGGCGATTTTGCTGATGAGTACCCAACGGCTAGCACAATCAAGAATACTTTTACCAATGAAGGTTATTTAATGGATCCACATACTGCGGTGGGTAGGACGGTCTATACCCGTTATAAGCGTTTGATGCAGGACGATACCCCCACAATCTTAGCAGCGACGGCAAGTCCGTTTAAATTTCCGCAGGATGTTTTATATGCGATTACACATGAACGTCAGCAGGATGCTTTTGCGGCAGCTGCCGAGTTGGCGCGTATCAGCGAGCAGGATGTTCCTTCTCAGTTGAAAAATTTACAAGATGCTCCTGTTCGTTTTACAGATGTATTGGATAAAGAACAGATGGGGCAAAAAGTCTTGGAAAATCTTTAAGCGAGAAAGGACGGGCAACATATGGAATCTCTTGAAAAAAAGAAGACGATTTTTAGCGGAATACAGCCTTCCGGGATTTTAACGCTTGGAAATTATCTGGGCGCAATAAAAAACTGGGTGAAGCTGCAAGATGAATATCATTGCTATTATTGTGTTGTTGATATGCATGCAATTACGGTGCGGCAAGATCCGGCGGAATTGCGTAAAAGGACGCTGGATGTGGCTGCGATTTATATGGCGTCGGGCATTGATCCGAAGAAAAGCGTTATCTACGTGCAGTCGCATGTTCCGCAGCATGCCGAATTATGTTGGATTTTGAATTGTTATACCTATCTTGGTGAATTATCTCGCATGACGCAGTATAAGGATAAAGCGGCAAAACACCAGGATAATTTAAACAGTGGTTTATTTACTTATCCTGTTCTCATGGCAGCAGATATCTTATTGTATCAAACCGATTTGGTCCCTGTTGGATCTGATCAAAAGCAGCATGTGGAAATCACTCGCGATATTGCTATTCGCTTTAATCGCTTGTATGGTGGCGTTTTTACAATTCCAGAGCCGTATATCGGGCAGTCGGGTGCGCGAATCATGAGCTTGCAGGAGCCGGAAAGTAAAATGAGCAAATCCGACCCTAATCCAAACGGCTATATTTCTATTATTGATGATCCTGATACCATTTGCCGGAAAATTAAGCGCGCAGTGACTGACAGCGATGGAGAGATTCGTCTGGATGCGGAAAAAAAGCCGGGAATTACAAACCTGCTTGGAATTTATGCTGCTTGCTGTGAGATCAGCCCAAAGCAGGCCGAGGAAGAGTTTATCGGAAAAAATTACGGGCTATTGAAAGAAAAAGTAAGCGAAGCGGTAATCGGAAGATTAGCGCCGCTTCAGGAAAAGTTTAAGCAGATCCGCAGCGAAAAAGGATATCTTGAAGATATCCTGCATGAGAATGCGCAGACGGCACAGCAAGCTGCTATCCGGACTTTGCGTAAGGTTCATAAAAAAATTGGGTTTGTTGCAAAATAAAAGGGCTTTCTAAGCCCTTTTTTTGTTGGAAAGAAAATATAATTGCCCTTTGAATTGGAATATGATAGCATAACAATAGAGAACTGTTAATTTTTTTAAAAAATATTTTTTATATTTGAATCATGATGATCAATTAAATATGATCATACGGCAGGAGTAAAAAATAATGATGAAAGTTTTGATATTGTCTTGCAATACGGGAGAAGGGCATAATTCCGCGGCAAAGGCAATAAAAGAGCAATTTGATTTGCGGGGGATACCATGCGAAATCGAAAATGCGCTGCGGTTTGCTTCCGAAAAAATTTCAAAATATATTTGCAATACGTATATAAAAATGACTTTACATACCCCGAAGTTGTTTGGATGGGGCTATAAAGTCGGAAAGGATATTGGTTCGCCAAAGAGAAAGTCTCCGGTATATTTTGCCAATAAGCTATATGCTGACGCTTTAGGGAATTTTATTGCCAAAAATGGCTTTGATACGATAGTGATGACGCATGTTTTTCCGGCAGAAGCGATGACGGCGTTGCGGAGGAATGGCAAATGCAAGGCCAAGCTTTATGTTGTTTCAACTGACTATTCCTGTTGTCCATTTTTTGAAGAGTTAGAAGTAGACAGGTATTTTATTCCGCATGAGAAACTGATTGCCGAATTTATGCAAAGAGGTATTTTAAGAGAAAAGATGATTCCTACCGGAATTCCTGTTTCGCAGCGCTTTTTACAAAAAGTGGATCGTGTAGAGGCACGGGAAAAACTCGGCATGCCTGAATGCGGAAATACAGCGCTAATTATGACGGGAAGCATGGGATTTGGAAATACAAAAGCTATCGCGGAAGAATTAGTCCGTTATGCTCCGGAAATGCAGTTGATGATTTTAGGCGGAAACAATCAAGAGGCAAAAGAACAATTGCGCAAACAGTTTGCAGATAACGGCAATATATGCGTTGAAGATTTTACAAAAGAAGTGCCGTTATATATGGATGCATGTGATGTCTTATTTACTAAACCGGGAGGCCTGACTTCAACGGAAGCAGCGGTAAAGAATATTCCGCTTATTCATACTGCTCCTATTCCGGGATGTGAAACGGAGAATGCGGAGTTTTTTTCTCGCCTGGGCATTTCTATTGCCAAAACAGATGTCCGGGAAGCGGCAAAAAGCGCAATCATGTTATGCAGGGATGAGCAGGCGCGTAAACTAATGATAGAACGGCAGAAAAAGGAAATTCATCCGTATGCGGCCAGGACGATATGCGAACAGATTATTGCAGATGCGCCGGAGAGCGAAAAATGTTTGCCGACGAAATAAGCGAAGGGAGCATTCGTTTTATGTTGGAGATCATTTTTTTCTTTTAAAAAAATATATCGTATCGTATAAAACGCGAGTAGGAAAAGAGAAAACTCGATTATGCCAAAGAGGGAAAATAAGATAAAAGAGATTAGAATTTGCCAAACATGGAATTAATAAAAAATGAAAGGAGAAAAAGGATGGCAAAGTATATTTTAGCGCATGATTTTGGAACAAGCGGAGACAAGGCATCTCTTTTTACAACAGAGGGAAAGTTTGTCAAGACAAAAACTGTCGGCTATCAGACGCATTACAGTAACGGAAGTTGGGCGGAGCAGGACCCGGAAGACTGGTGGGATGCTTTTTGTAAAGGGACAAAGCAGCTGGTTGAGGGGATAGAGGTGAAAGATATTCTATGCGTTGCATTTGACGGCACTTTCCCAAACTGCCTTTGCGTAGACCGGGAAGGTAAAGCCTTGTATCCCGCGATGATATGGCAGGATGCGCGTTCAGCAAAAGAATGCGAAGAGTTGACCTCAATGATTCCTGAAAAATACATTAAGCATTTTCCGCGAGGCAGAATGGGGATGGACAGAACTTTGCCAAAGCTTTACTGGATAAAAAAGAACCGTCCGGATGTTTTTGAAAAAACATTTAAGGTTTTTCCGAGTGTACAGGACTATATCATTATGAAGCTGACGGGAAAGGCAATTTGCGACTATGCAAACGGGGGAAGTACGGCAATGATGAATATAGAACGGACGGATTGGAGCGATGAAATATTAGAGATTGCTGGAATTCCGCGCAGCATGATGCCGAGCCTACATAACCGCACCGATATTGTTGGGGAAATTACGGAAGAATTTTCAGCACTGTGCGGGCTTGCCGCAGGCACGAAACTCGTCTGCGGAACGGGCGATACCGGATGCACATCCATAGGTGCGGGGCTTCTTAAGCCTGGCGACGCTTATATGAACGGGGGAACATCCGCCGGAATTATTCTTAAGCCTTATCCCGATAAACCTGCTGCAGGAGGGTTGACGGCTTCTTCCGGTTCGTCCTTCAGTTGGCTTAAAAACACCATATGCAAATATGAGCAGATGCTTTCGGCACAGACGGGAAGGGATGTTTATGATATCATTAATGAAGAAATCGCTTCTGCATCAATAGGCAGCAACGGTGTGATGTTCCACCCGTATTTGGCAGGAGAAAGAGCACCGCGCAATAACCAGATGGCAAAAGGAAGTTTTGTCGGTATTTCTCTTACGACCTCGCGAGCCGATATGCTGCGCAGTGTTATCGAAGGGATTGGTTTTAATATCAATGTAATTTTACAGCGCGTGCGTGATGCAGGTTATCCGATAGAAAGCCTGCTTATTGTAGGCGGGTTGGGAAAAGGGAAAATTACGCGTCAAATTTTTGCCGATATCATGAATGTTGAACTACGGACACTGAAATATATGGATGAAACGGCAACAGTCGGCTGCGCTGTGCTCGGCGGCATTGCGATGGGGATATATGCGGATGAAAGTGCAGTAGAAAAATTTATGGAAATTGGCGAGATCACAAAACCGATTCCCGAAAATGTAAAAAAATATGAACGGTTAAAACCTATTTTTGAAAAAATCTATGAGGGTCTAGAGCCTGTTTATCCGTACTTATATTAAATAGCTTAAAACAGAAAAGGGTTGTACGCAAATGCTAACGCCACATAAGGCAGTAATTTAAAACAACATTGAAATATACTTTACGGGCAATAGCAAAGGCAAGAGACAGCGTAGAAGGCAAAAATGCTTTTTACGCTGTCTTTCTTTATGTTCAAA
>CALVMT010000015.1 GCA_944347775.1 uncultured Clostridia bacterium
CAAGGCCCCGAAGGCCCGCAAGGTCCTGAAGGTCCGCAGGGTCCCGAAGGCCCACAAGGCCCCGAAGGTCCGCAAGGCCCCGAAGGCCCGCAAGGCCCCGAAGGTCCGCAGGGTCCCGAAGGCCCACAAGGCCCCGAAGGCCCACAAGGTCCTGAAGGTCCACAGGGTTCCGAAGGTCCGCAGGGTTCCGAAGGCCCACAAGGCCCCGAAGGCCCGCAAGGCCCCGAAGGCCCGCAAGGTCCCGAAGGCCCACAAGGCCCCGAAGGTCCGCAAGGCCCCGAAGGCCCACAAGGCCCCGAAGGTCCGCAAGGCCCCGAAGGTCCGCAGGGTCCCGAAGGTCCTCAAGGTGAAGTGCCGGATGATGTTTTTGCTTCATTTGGGATTATTCAAGCACAATTTACTCCAGGTACCTTAATTCCTATGTATCCTGATATTACGGATCCAACGGGAAATATCGTTTGGACTGACCCGGAACACATTTCGCTTGCTCCAGGATATTATTTGGTATCTTATAAAGTTGCGGCTATTTTTAATACGCCTAATTATATGCAAATTACACCGTTTTACAACGGAACGACGCATCTGGATACGGGAATATATTTTGCGACGACGGCAAATGGTGCTAGTGCAATTGGTTCTGCTTTTATGATCATCAAAGTAACATCTCCGACGGTGTTTACTTTAACTTATTCTGGTTCGGGAAGTGCAAACGACGGTCAAGTAAATATTACCTTTTTGAAGTTAAATCGTTTGTTATAGAAAGAATGACGCAATGATATAAAAGTAGAATATATAAAAAAGTACAGTTGATAGTGAAAACCATAAAATTATTATGTGTATATAAAAAACAGAGCGTTAAAATGCGCTCTGTTTTTTACTGAGATATTTTTCTATACATCTAAAAATAAAATAGGTCAAATTAAAAAAACATAGCTTAATGTCAAATTTTGATTAAACCGGATAATCCGTAGATTAAAAACTGTTCAATCAGTCTGGCAATAATTTCAATAGATTCACGATCGCTTTTTTTGTTTATCCAACAGTAAACAACGGCATTAAAGCTGGACTGGATAAACTCAGTAATATATTGGCTGTCAAAATCCTTATGATGTTCCGTATCCTGTTTCCATTTGTCATTTACGGTTTTCTGTATGGCTTCAGCTATCCTAGAGGGGAGATGACTATTTACGCCGCGTTCAAGCACGCAAATACGATAAATATCCATGTTATCCTGGATAATTCGAAGTAAATTGAGAATCGAAGTATAAATTGCATCCTGGTCGTCAATGGTAAGTTTCATCATTTCATTTAATTTGGCAGAAGTGATCATGTTTTCGCCAATCTCATCTAGCAAAGCGTAAATATCTTCGTAATGTAAATAAAAGGTTGGTCGGCTGATATCTGCTAATTTACAGATGTCTGAAATTGTAATTTTAGAGAACGGCTTTGTCTTAATTAGCGAAAAAAATGCTTCTTGGATGACCATTTTTGTATATTTTGCTCTTCTATCCATTGTTATGTATTCTCCCTATATTTACAATAATAGACAAAACGTAAACAAACATACATTACCATTTTGATTGACAGTTGAATAATAATTTACTCATGTATATAATATTACATAAGTAATAAGAATGAGTCAAGGTTAATTTTAGGATAAAATGGGTTGAGGTTATAAATATTATGCAGCATTATGTAGAGTTTCTCAATGTAACAAAAATTTATCATATGGGGGAAATTGAAATTCAGGCTGTATCAAAGATGAATTTTTATATTGAACAGGGCGAATTTGTGGTCATTGTGGGGCCAAGTGGCGCAGGAAAAACAACCGTATTGAACATATTGGGCGGAATGGATAGTGTAACCAGCGGAGAGGTAATTGTAGACGGGGAAAATATTAGTCTGTTAAAAGGGAGATCTCTTGTCTGTTATCGAAGAGATATCGGATTTGTATTTCAGTTTTATAATCTGATGCAAAATCTGACTGCATTAGAAAATGTAGAACTTGCTTTGCAGCTTAGCAAAAAAACTTCTTTTTCCGAGGCGAGGAACGTTTTGAATGAAGTGGGACTGGAGGCAAGGGAAAACAACTTTCCTGCCCAGTTGTCGGGTGGGGAACAACAACGTATTGCAATAGCAAGAGCGTTGGCTAAAAATCCGAAACTACTTTTATGCGATGAGCCTACCGGAGCATTAGATTATCTGAGTGGAAAAGCGATCTTAAAATTACTTCAAGATAACTGCCGAAAAAAGAAGATGACCGTAATTATTATTACACATAATACAGCTCTGGCTTCTATGGCGGATCGTATTATTTATATAAAAAACAGAAAGGTTTTTCGCTCGGAAATCAATAAGAAACCTTTAGCTGTAGAATTAATTGAATGGTGAGGGGGGAGATTAAGAGGATGAAAGCTTTGCAAAAGGATTTTTTTCGAGGAATAAAGCAGAATAAAGGGCGATTCATTTCTGTTTTTTTCATTGTTTTACTAGGAACGGCTTTTTTTCTGGGCTTCGTGCAAGTGAGCAGGACATGTTGATCTCTGCAGAATCTTATTATGACGATACGCGGATGATGGATATTCGGATAATGGGAAGCTTGGGATTGACTGATGATGATTTGGCGGATCTTTTACAGATTGAAGGGATTGAAAGCGCTTACGGCGGATATACGGCCGATGTATTTTGTAGCGGAGATGAACAAAGAGTAGTTCGTTTAATTGCTTATTTAGATCAAGTAAATCTACCGACTGTTGCAGAAGGACGTTTGCCAGATAATATGCAGGAATGTTTTGTGGATTCGAGATTTTTAGAAACATCGGGATATCAAATTGGAGATACAATATCTTTTAAATCCGGAGATGAAACGGAATTAGACAGCATTTTGGCCTGTAATACATTTAGAATTGTTGGCTGTGGTCACCTGCCTTATTATATGGATTTAAGTCGGGGAACAGGAACTATAGGAAATGGTAAATTACAGGGTTTTGTTTTGGTTAAACCCGAAGCTTTTGCTCTGGATTACTATACTGAAATATATATTTGCCTGGTTGGAGCAAAATTGTTGAATAGCTATGATGAAGCATATAAATAAAAGGTGGAGAATATCAAAGAAAAAATTGAGGAAATTGGTTATTCTGCATGTGAACGGCGATATGATGTTTTATATGAAGAGGCAAATAGAGAAATTGTTCAAGCAAAAAAAGGTGTTAATGAAGCAACAGCAAAATTGGAAGAGGCAAAAAATAAAATATCAGACGGCGAACAACAAATTTCTGAAGCGGAAAAGGTACTTATAAAAAAACAAAATGAATTAGTTAACCAATACGAGCAACTGGATGAAAAAGAAAAAGAGCATACTATTGCCAAACAAGAATATTCAATGCAATATGATGCACTAATTGAAAAGCAAAATGATTTTATGCATAAGCAGCAGTTAATTGAAGAAGAAAAAAACTCTTGGATAGTGTGCGGGAGCAATATGAGCAAGAAAAAACAGCTTATGAGGCCATGCTTCCTCAATTAAATGAGATAAATGAAATTTTGCCGATCGTTGATCAGCAAATTGCTGATATGCAGTATGCGGGTTTAACAGATACAGAAGAATATGCATTACTTCATCAAAGGCAAGCGGAGATGAACAATCTTCTTACAAAAGGAGAAATATTAAAAACTTTTGTTGAGAAATTTGAACAGAAAGAACAAGAGCTGATATCTAACCAAAGCATGATTCAGTCTTATGCGCAACAAATTTTAGAGAAAGAAACTGAACTATCTGCTGCAGAAGAACAGATAAATCAGGGAAACTCCAGTTTAGATACGGCAAGAAAAGAACTAGATAAAATAAATCAGAAGTTAAATCAGTCCTGGGAAGAATTAAATCAAAAAATAGAAGCATTGGAACAGGCGAAACAGGAGTATTCAAATACCGAACAGCAGATTCAATCTGAACTGAAAGATGCACAAAATAAAATAGATTGTGCAGAAGAAAAACTTTCAATGCTTATTGTTCCGCAATGGTATGTACTAGATAGAGAAACGATTTCTTCCTATGTCAATTTTTATCATGATGCAGAGCGTATCGCAAATCTCGGGCAATTATTACCTGTAATGTTCTTTTTTGTTGCGGCACTTGTTGCTTTAACTGCGATGACACGTATGGTTGAAGAACAACGTCAACAGGTTGGTACATTAAAAGCCTTGGGTAGTGCAAACAGTTCTATTTTAATGCGCTATTTGCTGTATGCTTTAATACCTACAGCATCCGGCGCAATTATTGGGGTGTTGATTGGGGAAAAAATATTACCTCTTGCTATTATGTATGCATATTCTGTACTTTATACGGGGTTAACAGAATATCTTCTGCCATATAATTTAACGCAGGGAATAATTGCGATACTTGCCAGTACCGTATGTACATGTATGGCAACTCTTTTTGCATGTTATAAAATTATTCGAGCAAAACCCGCGCAAATTATGAGATCGGATGTGCCCAAAAGCGGAAAACGCGTTTAGCTTGAAAAAATACCGTTTATTTGGAAACGGTTAAGTTTTACGCAAAAGTCTACAATTCGTAATTTGTTTCGTTATAAAAAGCGTCTTTTTATGACCTTATTTGGTGTTGCTGGTTGTATGGGGCTTGTGTTAGTCGGGTTTGGACTACATGATTCTATTATGGTTGTAGGGGATAAACAGTTTTCCGAATTGACGCATTATCAAGCTGTGGTTTCAATCAATTCCGGAGAAAATGGTCTTATGGAAAAATTGACGCAGACTCTTGCCGAAAAAGAACCTGATGTTGTTTCTCTTGCAACTTATGAAAAAAACGTAGAATTACAAAGTGATTCTGCCATACAAAATGCAGTATTGGAAGTTCCACAAGTTACAGATAATATTGCTCGTTTTTTTACATATCGAATCCGGGAAACGCAAGAAACTCTTGAGTATCCAAGCTCTGGGGCATTAATCAGCGAAAAAACGGCAGCACAACTTAATGTAAAAGTTGGAGACAGTATTCAAATAAAAAACGGCGATATTGAAACTGTATCTGTACAGATTGTCGGGATTTACGAAAATTATATTGGACACTATTTATTTATTTCCTCGCAAACTTATCAAAATTTATATGGTTCTTTACCGGAATTCAACGAGTTACTTTTGTGTTACCCGGATAATTCGGAGGAATTTGAAAACAAATTGGGGAATTATCTTTTACAGAAAAATGGTGTGCAAGCAGTAAATTTTGTATCTGGAATGGTTGAATGGGCAGATGATACACTTTCTTCTCTTGACAGCATTGTTTATATTGTCTTGGCTTCGGCAGCGTTATTGGCTTTTGTTGTTTTATATAATCTAAACAGTATTAATATTGCAGAGCGTCAGAGAGAGTTGGCTACGCTAAAAGTGCTGGGATTTTATGATACAGAAGTTGCCGCGTATGTTTATAAAGAAAACTTTCTTTTGACAGGGATTGGTATTTGTTTCGGCATTGTGGCAGGTATTTTTTTGCACCAATATGTTATTGAGTCTATCGAAGTAGATATCATAATGTTTGGAAGGGCAATTTCTCCGATTAGCTTTATATTGGGCGCTTTGCTTACATTTACCTTTGCTGTCATAATCAATTTGGCGATGTATGGAAGTTTAAAAAAGATAGACATGATTAAATCGTTGAAAAGTGTTGAATAAAGTATATTGCCATATCTTACGAATAAAATAATAAAAAGTATGATTAAAATTGCTTAAAACAACCGCCGTGATATTTTTAAAATCAGCGGTTTTTGCTTTATGAGGTTTTGTAAGAGTAATATTAATTTCTGTATGGATTCTGGTTGATTAGTTTTAAATATATTTTTTACTAAGATAATAAAGTAATGCAATAGGTAGAAAATTTGGTATAGAGAAATTAGTAAGGTTGTTAACACACTTTATCATCTACTATTTGCTTAGGTTAATATTTGTACTTAAGCATTCTTGCTGCCACAGTCAAACTAGTAAAATAGTCAACGCCTATATTCGTTGATGCTCATAGGCGCAGAAGAATACCTGCATAACTCATTTTTTTGGTGTTCTCTGTGTTTGATTATAAATTTAAAATTTATTTTAAAGAATTAAATATTTTTGCTATCATTATTTTAAAAGGAATATAATTATTGTCTTTTTAAGACAAAGATCAGAAAGTAGTCTGTTTTTCCTAAGGAATTTATTTAAAAGATTAGCATATCAATCCTGTTACTAGAGAACAGCAAAGGTGTAGAGAAGCTTTTTGAATATCACAGCGGGTAGCTGTATATATAAAATGAAAAAAACGGAACGAGTAAAACTCGTTCCGTTTTGGCGTTCCCGAGGTGATTCGAACACCCGACCTACCGCTTAGGAGCACCGGGAAGGAAGATTTCGCCCAAAGCCAAAAACGAGCATATCGTCCGATTTGTCCCATAACAACGGGCTTTTTCGCATTCTGCGTTTTCTAATACGGTCGTAAATATTCGTATAATAGGCTGGATTCTAATGCGGGTGCAGTAAAAAATAGGTAAATCGGCGTGGTATCAAGATATATTGTAAGCTAAACAAATTAAAAAGGACGCCGAAGAGACTGCTTTTTTATTCCTGTCATTCCTAAAATTTATCAATTACCACTGTGTATAAAGAGTCCAAGAGCCAGAACTATATGCAGCAGGTTGGGAACTGGGGATAGTTACTGCATTTGTAATTTT
>CALVMT010000016.1 GCA_944347775.1 uncultured Clostridia bacterium
CCCTCTTTGGAAAACTGCGGCACAGTGGCGCGGTAGTCAGCAGGGTTCTGTTCAAACTGGGAGATTTCCCGATAGCAGGCGGTAAGGGAACCGTTGGCCAAAGGGCTAAATGCCACAAAGCCCACATGTAGTTCCTCCAGCGCGGGAAACAGCTTCTCATAGTCCCAGTACATCATAGACAGCCGATTTTGGATGGCCGTCACATGGCACACAGCATTGGCCCGGCGTAGGTACTCCTCGCTTGCCTCGGAAATCCCCCAATAAGTGATCTTTCCCTCTTTTATCAGCTGGGCCATGGTGTCTGCCAACACCTCCGGCTCTACGTTGGGATCGATGCGATGCTGATAGTAGAGATCAATATGGTCGGTTTGCAATTTTTTCAGGCTCCCCTCCACGGACTTCCGAATGGTCTGGGGACTACTGCCCTCCAGATGGTTTCCCATGTGGCGGACATCGCATTTGGTGGCCAGCACTACCTTATCCCGATACGGCTTCAGCGCCGTTCCCATCAGTTCCTCATTGCAGGTGGTGAATCCGTCTGAATTTGTGCCAGTGTAACACTCCGCTGTGTCAAAAAGGGGATAGCCCATATCCACCACCTTGGCAATGAGTTCCGTCATTTCCTTCACGTCCGCCGAAGCACCAGAGGCGTGGTTCATGCCCATGCAGCTCAGGCCCACGGGAGAAACGACCAGATCATTTTCTAAAATTCTCGTTTCCATTCTAAAATTCTCTTTTCTCTGGTATTTTCAAAAAGGTATCTTTTTTCAGTTTTTATTTTATGATTTAGGTAATTTTCTTTCAATCTGGATTCTGAAAGAATTTAATTAGCCCAGCTTATGTGAAAGAAAAAGAAGCTGGCAGTTATCATCAACTGTCAGCTTCTTTCTGCTCTGATTTTGATGGACCGGTTTATTCAGCCTGCTTGCCCTGAGTCATCAATTTCTTCAAAAGATCTGCAAATTCTTCCATATAATAGTTACTCTGATCCTTACGCCAGAATGCGCAGTAGTTACGCATGATCTGTTGTTCCCCCTGATAAATAGGGAGCCGCCTGATGAAAGCGCTCGGAGGAGGCAGGGTTCCTACACTCTCCACCGGGAGGAACCCACGGTTGCTCAAAACCAGAAGTCTCCCTTCTTCCAGGTTATCCGCAAACAGATAGCTCCCGCCAAAGCCCAAAGTATTCTGGTAATATTCCTGCTCCGTGTTCCGCTGCTCCCGCGAGGCGATCAGGATACAAGGGGTGCCCCGAAGCTGCTCCAGACGGACGCAATTCTGCTTGCTAAGGGGATGATTCATCGAGAGCTCAACGTAACAACCGCACTGCATCAGCTCATAGTTGATGTATTTATTGGAAAACGCCCGGCGCTGGTCGTTCAGCACCAGATCCACGCCGCCGAAACGCAGCAGATCATAGAGTTCTTCGTGAGTGCCGTTGACGATATTGATGGAGACTTCCGGGTAAAGCTTGGAGAATTCCGCTACCGCCTGATACAGCTCCAATCCGCTGTAGCAGCGCAGATATCCAATACGCAGTTGTAATTCCTTGTCCTGACCCAAACGCTTTGTTTCCCGGATCAGGTCGTCCACCTGGCCCAAAATTGCCTTGCAATGGGAATAAAAATACTGGCCGGTTGGTGTGATGGTAAACCGTCGGTTTTCCCGATGAATCAGCTCCACTCCCAGCTCCCGCTCCAATGACTGGATCTGCTGGGAGATGGCCGATTGAGAAATGTAACATCGCTCAGCAGCCTCTGTAAAGCTGTTACAGTCGATCACTGCAACAAAATATCTCATTTGCCTGAGCAACATGGCCTATTCCTCCTTGGATCGTATTTTTATGGAAGATGGACATCTTCGCGGATCAGACGGCTTCTGTGTATCTGCGGGGATTGCCCAGGAATGTCCAAACTTTTCCGCACCCGGAATACGCCCTTGCAAGCAATATTGATTGACCCGCCTCTCTGACACGCCCCATCTCTGCGCCGCTTGCCGAATGGATAGATACCCTTTCATACAATCTCCCTTAAAAGCGTTTTTTTCATTATATACGAATAACCGTATAGTTTCAAGGCCGGCAAGCAATGCAAACATGTACATGTTTTGCGTTTTTGGTCGGATTGTACCGGCCAAAATGCTTGTTAAAGGATGCGCCCCCAAGATCGTCCCCTTTGGTGATGACTGCGCGTCCTGCAGACACTGAAAATTTGAAAAGCAAAAGAAAAACTCTATGCAAATGGTTGCTCCATTCACATAGAGTTTTTGTAATTTCCCGTTCACTTAGCATAGGTTAGTATTTTGGCAATACTTCTTTATGCTCCTCTGCCTTTAAGAAAATCTCCTTTTTATATTACTCGTTTTCATTATTTTCTTCGGCTTCTTCTGCAATTTTAAACAAATCAGCCAGAGAAGTTGTCGCTTCTTCTCTTGGAGGAATAACAAATGGTCTTTCATCCCTCTTTGCCTTAGGCCTACGTTCGGATTTATCTTCACCATCTTCAGCAGTCTCACGTTTTGCAGGCTGCATTAACGCTCTGATACTCAGGCTAATCCGTTTCTTTTCCGGATTTACTTCCAGAATTTTTGCCGTTACTTCCTGACCAAGAGAAAGAACATCCTCAACCTTTTCAATTCTTCTGTTTGTAACCTGAGAAATATGAACCAAGCCATCAATTGTAGGCTCGAGCTCAACAAAAGCACCAAATGGAGCAATCCGCACAACCTTTCCTGTTACGGTTTCTCCAACAATATATTTTTCCGAGACCAAATCCCAAGGCTTCGGCTGCAATTGTTTATAACCAAGAGAAATTCTCTTCTTTTCCGGGTCAACATTTAAGATCTTTACATCGATCTCCTGATTCTCGCTCAACACATCTTTTGGATGTTTGATATGTACCCAGCTGATATCTGTAATATGAAGAAGCCCATCAACTCCGCCCACATCAACAAATGCACCAAAATCCGTTAAGCGTTTAACTACGCCGCGAACAACTGAACCTTTTTCAAAGCTCTCAAAAATCATTTTTTCTTGTTCAGCAATCTGTTGTTTTAAAGCTTCCTTATTGGAAAGAACAAATCTCTTTTGACGCTTATCTATATCAATAATCTTTACCAATAATGTTTTTCCAACAAATACGCTCAAATCTTCAACATATTTAAGTGAAAGCTGAGATGCAGGAATAAATGCTTCATATCCATTAAATTTGGTCAAAACGCCACCTTTAATCGTCTTATTTACAACGCACTCATAGATCGCATTCATATCCAGGTTGTCAATAAATTCTTTCCATCTGAGCTGATTTTCAATCTTTTTTCTGGAAAGAACAACATTTCCTACACCGTCATTAAGTGAAATTACTTCAGCTTCAATTTCATCGCCTTCTTTGAACAGATCAGAGGGTGCAACATCACCTGTCAATGTTAAGTCATCCTTCTTAATAAGGCCATCAGCTTTATAACCAATATTAACACAGACCTCATCATCCGTGACATGAACTACAACACCTTTTACAAACTGGCCTCTTCTAATTTTGACAAATGTCTTTTCCATTTCCTCCGCAAAACTCGACTCATCGTTTTCTTCTGCGGGTTGTGCAGCTTCTGCCTGCCCAGCAGACGCAACTTCGGCATTCTCTACCTTATTTTCCGCCTCAACGCCTTGCTCAGCCTCTGTTTCTACAGCTGCAGATTCTTCTGTAACCTGAGTTTTCTCTAACTCCATTCGTGTGCATACCTCCCTGATTATCCAATCCGGCGCAGACGCACCGGCAACTATACCAATTATATCACACTCCATAAAGTTTTCAAGTGAAACTTCATGTGCATTCTCAATAAAATAGGCTTTTTTGCAATATTTTTTTGCAATTTCATACAGTTTTCTGCTATTAGAGCTTTGATGATCGCCAATGACCAGCATGGCGTCACTCTGTTTTGCAATTTCCTGTGCTTCCTTTTGACGCAGTGCCGTCGTTTCACAGATACTGTCAAAAACCAGACATTTCGTTGCTTTTCTGCTAATCGCTGCACAAGCAGCATTAAATAACTCCCTGGTTATTGTTGTCTGCGCAACAATTAACGCGTCACCCAAATCGCACAGAGCCTCCGCTTCCTCTATGCTGCCTACAACAATTGCTTTGTCACCCGCCCATCCGCATATCCCTACTACTTCAGGATGATCCTTTTTGCCAACAATAATGATATGATCAAAATTCCCCTGTTGTTCATACACTTTTTTGTGTATCCGTTCGACAAAAGGGCAGGTCAAATCTTCATAAGGTATATTATTCTTTTCAAGCTCCCTATACGCTTCGGGTTGCACACCGTGAGAGCGAATGAGAACTTTATATCCTTTATCTATTTGTGCAATTTCCCTGACAGCATAAATATTGTTTTTTTCCAAATATGCGATAAATTGTTTATTATGAATTAATTCACCTAACGTAACAATTTTTTCTCCCTGCTGCGCTAGAGCAAGTGCACGCTGAACTGCTCGTTTTACGCCAAAGCAGAAGCCGGCATGTTTTGCTAAAATTATCTTCATCGTTTTGCTTTATTCTTTCTTCGCATCTTTAAGTTCAAGTATCGTATCCCTCAAGCGCAGAGAAATCTTTCTTATATTTGCTGCACGGGAAACTCCTTCTTCCATCCAATTTTTAAGATCAACCGCTTTTCCAACGATTACCCGCGTTTTGTGAAACAATTTTGGCCTATCAGCAAAACATATCGGAATCACCGGCGCATCATTATGTAAAGCAATCAAAGCAGCTCCATTTTGAAATTCCGCCAAACGCCACTCCTTATGTTTATTCCGTGTTCCTTCCGGAAAGATAACCAGTGTTTGCTCCTCCTGCAAAACTTTTCCGGCAGCCGATACCGCAGCAATATCTCCTTTTCCCCTGTCCACCGGAAATGTACCTAGTCCTTTAAAAAGCATTGCTGCCAATTTGTTTTCAAAAAGCTCTTTTTTCGCCATAAAATGCACTTGATGCTTATCAATACATCCGATAATCACCGTATCCATCATGCTAGTATGGTTAGAAATCAACATCATTTTCCCAGAGTAATGTAAATTTTCTCTACCTTCTAACTTTACTCTGTATAACAACCAAACTATTGGCTTTACAATTATCCGCGCAACATGATAAAATGCTTTACCCATAGATTTCCCCTATTTTTTTGCATACGTACGCAATGACTTCGTCTTGGCTCATCCGGGAGGTATCCAAATATACTGCATCTTCTGCACAACGCAACGGTGCAAATTCACGTTCGGAATCTGCCTTATCACGCGCAATAATCTCCTTTTCCAATTCAGTAAAATCTACCTTTTCTCCTGCCTTTTGCATATCCTTGCCTCTACGAACCGCCCGCACGTCGGAAGAAGCCGTAAGGTAAAATTTTGCTTTCGCACAAGGAAGCACATATGTCCCGATATCCCGTCCATCCATAACAATATCATAGCGCCTTGCCGTTTCCCGTTGAAGCTCAACAAGCTTAATGCGAACTTTAGGAACTTTACCCACGGCAGATGCGCCCATAGATACTTCAGGTGTACGGATATACGGCGTCACATCTTCATGATTTACAAAAACATGCTGTTCTCCTTGCAAATAAACAATTTCCATTTGAATTGAATCCATCTCCTGCTCTATTGCAAGTCTATCCTGAAGATCAACACCTTTTTGCAATAACACATAAGCGACGGCACGATACATTGCCCCGGTATCCAAATAATTCATCTGCATTCTTTTTGCTACTGCTTTTGCTACAGTCGTCTTCCCTGCACCAGCCGGGCCATCAATGGCTACTTGTTTTTTCATTTCTCACATACTCCGTTCCAACATCATATCAGCCAATTGTCTCAATAAATCAGCTTTTGAGCCAAAAATTTCGAGCGCAGCTTTGGCCTGTTCATTTTTTTCCTGCGCAATCTGCCTGGATTTTTGTATACCAAATAACGAAGGGTATGTTGCTTTGCCTTCGGCAACATCTTTACCTCTGGACTTACCGAGCTCATCTCCAGCCGTAATATCCAATATATCATCAACAATTTGAAAGACTAGCCCAACATTACGCCCATAACATTCTACTGCAGCCAATTGTTTTTCATCTTCTGTAAAAAGCACCGCTCCCGACGTTAACGCTCCGGTAATCATATCGCTAGTCTTATGCATGTGAATATATTGCAACTGTTTTAGGTCAACTTCTTTTCCTTCCAAAAAAACATCCATAACCTGTCCGGCAATCATTCCCGTAACACCTGCCGCTTGCGAAATCATTTGCATTGCTTTGAGATAACGCACTGCTTTGGTTGGATAGCGCAATGCATTGGAAAGCATTACTTCATAGGCATAATTGAGCAGGCCATCACCCGCTAAAATCGCCTGTGCTTCTCCATAAACAACATGATTCGTTGCTCTTCCCCTGCGAAGCACATCATTATCCAATGCTGGCAAATCATCGTGAATCAAAGAATATGTATGTATCATTTCAATAGCACAAGCCATATCAATGCATTGATCCGCCTGCCCACCCACCAGTTCTGCTGCCAATATATGCATTGCTGGGCGCAAGCGCTTCCCTCCTGCCTGAAGACTATACATCATCGAGTCTCTCAATAAATCCGGAGAATGATTAGGCGCTAAAGAAGATAACCTCTGTTCAATCTGCTGCTTCAGTAGCAAAAGTTTTTCTCGAATTTCCATTTTTTCCTCAATTCGTCAGACTTTGTTTTTTATTTTGCATCTCCGCTGCTTCCAATGTATTATAGAGCAGCATTGTTATTGTCATTGGTCCAACTCCTCCGGGTACCGGAGTGATATATCCTGCCTTATGTACCGCTTCATCAAAAGCAACATCGCCCCTTAACTTGCCATCCACACGCGAAGTTCCTACATCAATGACTATTGCGCCAGGTTTAATGTGATCTGCTAATATACATTCCGGTTTTCCCACAGCCACAACCAGTATATCTGCCTGCGAAGTGATTTGCGCAAGATTTTTCGTCTTTGAATGGCAAATCGTTACCGTCGCATTTTCTTTTAAAAGCAACATTGCAACAGGTTTCCCTACCAAATTGCTACGTCCAACAACCACAGCATGTTTTCCCGAAATTTCAATACCGCTGCGTTTTATGAGTTCAATAATCCCTTTAGGCGTACAGGAAACTAGCCCTTTTCCTCCGGTAAATAATTTTCCGGCGTTATCCAAAGAAAGTCCATCTACATCTTTTTCAGGAGAAATACGTTCAATAATCCGTTGCTGTGAAAGATGCTTCGGTACCGGGAACTGTACCAACAGACCGTTTATGTGTGGATTCGTATTATATTTGTCAATATACCCGAACAACTCTTCTTCAGTTATATTTTCGTCTAATTTTAATACTTCAGAGCGCATACCGGCCTTTAAGCAAGCCCGATGCTTATTTCGTACATAAATTTGAGAAGCAGGATCTTCTCCGACCAGAATAACAGCCAACCCGGGCACATCGCCGTATTCTTCTCTAAACTTTTCAACTTTTTTAGCCAATTCTGCCTGCATCTGCTCTGCAATCGCTTTTCCATCAATAATCTTTGCCTTCATCCTCTACTCCTTGATACTGGTGATATAATCCGGCTTGTATCGCAAGGCCACAGGCATTATCAGAAGCATACTTCGGTTCAGCAAAAACCAGCTTTGCCCGTTGCTCCTTTCCAAGATACGCACGAATCCATTCGCTTCGCATTACTCCACCAAACAATAATACCTGCATAATTCCCGTCTGTTCGCAAGCACGTATAATCAACTTATTTAAAACCTTTGCCACATACAATAATACCGTAGCTGCCGCATCTTCTGCGCTCATTCCCTGTTTTAACCTTCTGCGTACTGCGGATTCTGCTCCGGAAAAGCTTGCATTCAATCCCCGTATGCTAAAATTCATATGTTCCGGAACTCCTCTGCTTCCAAGTACCGAAATTGCCGCACCTGCAGGAAAATCATAACCTAAGGTTACACCGATACGATCAATTAGCTGCCCTGCCGTAATATCTGACGCTTGTCCAATCGTTGTTATTGAGCAAATTAAATTATGCTTTGCACGAACTTTTAAAACATCTGTCGTTCCCCCGGATACATGCAGCGCCAAAAATTCGCCATCAAATATTTTCTCTGTGCCAATTATTGCTGCACCTATATGTGCATGCTGATGACTTAAAGCATAAAAAGCAGCTCCGGCTGCATAAGCCGCTGCCTTTCCAAAGCTCTCAGCCACACGAAATACCGGCATATAAGATCCTTCAGCGGGGCGCGGTACTGTGCTTGCCGCAACTGCTCCAATTCCTTGATATCCTTGAGGAAAAAGTTCCGATAAATTTTTTATATGTTGGAAAACCATTTCCGACTGCCTTAAACCACGCGCATGCTTTTGTACACGTAACATAGAGCGCCTGTCAAGTAAAATATTTCCCTGTACATCGGCAATCGCTAAAGAAGTGGTATAACAACTAGTATCAATACCCAAAAAATACATTCTATCATTTTCCCTGCTTTACCAAATATTCTTCCGTCATGGCACGCAGAATCCCATTAATAAATTGAGGCGCCTTTTCTTCCGAATACTTTTTTGCCAGTTCCACTGCCTCATTTACTGCAACTTTGTAAGGAATTTTTTTCATATAATACATCTCTGCCACCGCTAACCGCAAAATAGACAAATCCACTTTTGAAAGCCTGTCCAACTTCCATGTCTTGCAATGGCGCTCTATACCGGCATCCAGTTCCGGCAAATGTTGTTCATAAGTGTGCAATGCCTCATCAATATAAGCCAAGTTCTCATCATCCAATTTCGCGCGCTGTAAAATATCTCCCATATCTACTAGCGTTGTGCTGTGAACATAAGGATCATTTTTGATTGCTCTTTCATAATAAAGGCACATTGCAGCTTCTCGCGCCAAGCTTCTTTCCATGCCTACCTCCAATGCTTTCAATAAAGCAGTTTTTAAAATTTATAAAATATTTTATTTAACAACCGTTCTATCCAGCCCGAAATCAAATTGCGAATTGCCGAGATCCCGCCGATTAATGCGCCAAGACCTCCGCATACCATTAAAAGTAAAGTTGGGAAAAAACCAATCGTTAATATTAGTATTCCAAGCAACAATCCTATTCCCAAGCCAATAAGTAACGGAAAATGCGACTGAATCCAAGCTTGTATTTGTTGTTTCATACGCCTGCCTCAATATATTTATCTGGTCAAAGTCTGCACCGGCTTTAAGGGCAATATTTTAATAAAAATCTGATCTGCCGAAATACCGGAATACGTTTCTATATATTTTTTTATCTCATCGCGTATTTTCTTTGTCAGTTCCGGTACCTGAACCTCCTGTCGTACCGAAATAGCGAGATTAAGTCTCAGCGTTTTATAACCCAACGGATAAATTTCAATACGTTGCACAACAATTCCCTGGACATTTTTTAAATAGTTGCCGGTCAACTCTTTTAATGCTTCTGTTGTCACCGCGACAGAGCCATCTGTAGATGTATCCAGCATCACTGCATGAACCGGTGCTTCTTTTGTCCGGAAAAACAGCAGCGTGATCGCAATGATTCCCATCAACAGCGCAGCAGCAGCCCATATATATTTAAACCCGGTATCCAAAAAGCCATGGGCCAAAGCAAGGATATCTCCCGCTGAAAAAGCCCCAAAACAAGCCGCTATAATTAGACCACAGATCCCTAATATAATCACCAAAAATACAGAAAGAAGAACTCTCGTGCCAACACTCATTTTCATTTGTTTATCCTCCGGCTTTAAATACGGCAAAAGGGGCGAGCGCAATTTGCGCTGCCCTTTTCGCATGTTTACAACTATTTTTATCTATTGCTTACTCCTCTCTCTTTTCTGCCGTTTCCTTTGGTGCCGCATCTTTAATCCTCACACCCTGCACATATACATTGACAGCATCCGTCTTAAGACCAGTCATCGTTTCAATTGCATTATAAACGCTTTCCTGGATTGTTTTGCACAACTCATGAACTTTCACACCATATTCAACAACAATTTGAACATCGATTATCAGAGTGCCTTCTGTCTTGGTAACCTTTACCCCTTTTGCTGGTCTTTTTTTCCCGATCAGGTCATTCCATCCATCCTTCATCAGGCTACCGCTCATATTCGCAATTCCTGGGATATCAGCCACTGCAATACCTGCAATTGTTTCCAACACTTCATTTGCAAATGTCACCGTACCATTCGGCTGAACATTCATCAACTCTTCGCCCATAAACGGAGTACCTCCTCTTTTTTCATTGACTTTATTGTATCATAATCCTTTTTACAATACAATATCATCAATTTTTATGCCTTAGGCATAATTTTTATGCTTTCGGCCTCCGCTTCTGTATGAGTTTTAATAATGTCGGCAATCTGCGTTACTTCGGTTTCCGTAAGTTCCTGCTTATCCACTACGACATTGACCGCATCATTTCCGATAGTAACAACCGCTTCCATTCCAAGTCCGGTTTGGATCAGCCCTTCAGTTAATAACTCGTTTTCCATATTTGCTGCCAAGGTCAGTTTTTGTGCTTGTGCATCTGCTTTTGTCTGTTCATCAGCTTCAGCACTTTCCACTACCGATTCAATATATTTTAATTCCTGCTGCCGCGTTGTTTCTCGTTCCTCTTTAAAGACACTAAATGCATTACTTTCTTGTTCTTCTATCACCTGTTGCCCTTGAGGTGCATCATCTTTTGAATTGGTGATCGCATAATTAGCATATCCAGCAGCAAATACTGCCATAAATAACCCTGTCAACAGCAACGCCTTTTTATTTCTAATTTTCATGATATCCTCCCTTATGATTTTGTATCATTCATTTTTAAAACTTCTACTTTTTCAGCGCTAACATCTAAAAAGGTTTGCACTGCTTCCAATAATTGAAGCCGTACCCCAATATCCCCCGCGCCTTCGGCTACAATGATAACCCCTCGCACGACTGGCTGTATCTCTTTAATAATCAGTGCAGAAACATCGCTCCCTTCTTTAATTGTCGCAATATCTTTGCTTTCATTGGTTGTTTCCGAAGAAGAATTATCGCTCTGGTTGCTTGAGACATTGTTCTGTTCACTCATTGCCGGTACTAATTCTGCGCTGGATTCATAGTTAATCACTACGTCAACTTCGCCCGCGCCTTCTACTTTACTTAAAATTGTTTTTAATTTTTGCTCAATGTCCTCAATATTCTGCTCCGTTTGTAATTCTTCAACTACTTCTTTTTTTTCATTTCCGCTTGTTAGTGTAGAAAAATACAACAGTAGTATGATCGCTACAATTAATATCATGATTAGATATTGTATTTTCTTTTTAGCCGGCGTCTCTGCCAGTGTTTTTAACATTTCTTTTATTTTCATTTTGCAACCTTACTTATTCTTATTTTCAAGTTCCTCATTATATACATCCCAAATCATTTCTTCGTAACTTTTATTTTGATTTGGTAAAACCGTCTCCTGTTGTGTCTGTAATATTTCATTTAACTGCGTTTCATCTATGTTCAACGGAGCCGACAACAAAATAAGCACCAGCACCAAGCCGACAATAAATCTGCAAAATTTCCGTGTGCCTCCCGTTGGAAGCATACATAAGCAAAACTCCCCTGCCATCGCTCCAATAACCGCTATTACGGCAGTTTGTAAAAAACTTTCCATTTTTTCACCTTAACATCATACTGGCATCCGCAGTCCCCATGACAACTGCGATAAAAATAAATACCATTGCTACCATAGTCAGTAGTGCCGCAAACAATAATGTCACGCACTCTGCCAATTTTTCCATTAAAGCCTTGGCTGCATTATCACCAAATATTCCTGCCGTTGCAGCAGCCAATTTCATCATAAACAGATTTGCAATTAATCCAAGTAACGGCGAAGCCATCATTGAAGTGATTGCCAAAAGCCCAATAATTCCTACAGCATTTTTAACAATAAGGCTGCAAGCCATCAGTGTTTCCAAAGTATCAGAAAACATTCCGCCAATAATAGGCACCATTTTATCTACTGTAAATTTAGCAGTTTTAAAATATACCCCGTCAATTGATGAACCAGCAATTCCTTTTAATGCGGTTACACCAAGAAAAACAATAAATAAGATTCCCAATATCCATTTTATTCCACTGGACAGCATCTTTGAAAATCCATCCAGGCGCAGCATCCCCGACGCGCCCGAGCCAAGATCAATAATACTTTTTACGATAATAGCCGGAATAACTACTAGGCTGATTATCTGAAAAACGCCGCCAGTTAATCCTACCATTAATGGGCTCAACACTGCCGAAGCATTTAGATTTCCCATTGCCGTGAGTAATAGCATCAATATTGGTGTCAAAACTTCAAGCGCTTGTTGAAGCATATCTGCCGCCGCTTTTACTTTTGTTATACATCCGGCTAACATCCATGCAGCCAGAACCGCACAAATGATATATGCCGCCCATTCTGCCATGGATACTGCTCCACTTTCTAGAGAACCATCATGTAAATTTCTAAATATTCCGCTGATCAGTACAATGACAATGATTTGAATCGTATATTTCCAGTTATCTGCAAAACTCTGCTTTATCTTTTCCCAAATCACTTTCAATAGTTGTTGTGTATCTAGGTCTGCAAGACCTTCTTTAGTCAGCTGGTTCAGCGCTTGTTGTAAATCCTCCCCCTCAAAAAACTCTTCTGTCCAATAATAGAGTTCTTCTAACCCTGAAAGATCAAGTTCATCTAAAATTGAACCGATTTGTTCTTCTATTAATTGCTCAGTATCCTCTTCTGTTTGCTGTTCGTCCTCGGCTGCCGATACTTGCCCGTGAAAGAATAAAAAAATAATGAAAAAAGCAATTATCCATCTCTTTTGTACCATTTTTTAAAGTAACCTCATCACCGCCTCTGCAAACTGAGAAAGCAACGGCAATGCAAATCCCAAGATCATTACTTTCCCTGCCAGTTCCACTTTAGTCCCAATTGCATGTTGCCCGGCATCATTGAGAAATTGCGCAGTAAATTCGCTAATATAGGCAATTCCTACTATTTTTAAAATTAATGCTATCGCACGATAAACCTGTTCATATTGGTATGAAAAGTTCCATATCGTCTCAATCACTTCTGCCAAATCGTCCAATAGTAAAAGTGCAATAATAACACTTACGGCTAAACTGATTTGTACGGCAATTTCCGGAGCTTGTTTTTTTACCGTAATTGCCAAAATTGCGCCCAATATTCCTATTCCGGCAATCTTTACCATATCCATGCTAATATAACCCGAATACGTTTTTTACATTTTCAAACAGTTGTGCTACCAAATCAATAACCATTAATAACACAATAACCAATCCTGTAATGGAGACCATTGTTGCAATATCTTCTCTACCTGAACGAACCAATAACTGGTATAATACAGCGATTAAAATTCCAATTGCCGCAATTTTAAATACTAAATCTATACTCACATTCATTTTTTTGCCTCTTATATCAAAATCACTGCAATTGCCAACCCTATAGAAACACTCATTGCTTTGACAACCTTAGATTTTCCTTCCTGTTCTTGCTCCAACTGTTCCAACCTGAGCATCATTTGCTGTGAAAAAATTGATTCTGCCGCTTGTATTTGCTCAACAGTCAACGCCATCGCAATTCGCTTTATAAAATCTCCATAAATCTCCCTCTCCTGCTCTTCCAGAGATTGCATTTCCTGAGATTCAGCCAGACTACGCATGGCAATTTCTTTTACATCAGCTTTGGGTTGTTCCTGCAAATACTGTTGCATTTTTTCAAATAAGATCAACTGCGTTTGCTTATGTGCATATTGCAGAGCTTGAGAAATTGTTTTGCCTCGTATTGCCAATGTATCTGCTAAAATTCTGCATCCCTCCGCCAGTTTTTTCAGCACTGTAATATGCTTTTTTCTTTCACTGATCAGGATATTCCCAATCCCCGTGCTGCAAAAAATAACGACACCGACTAAAAAAAGTTTATACAGCATATTGTTGCTCCTTTTGTAATAAAGTAATTGGTCGCCGAATTAATGGCAATCCGTTTGCATCTAAAATCTCTTCTACCGTTCCTCTTCCCTGTGTATCAGACAATATAACAAAGCGGTCAATAATCTTATTTTGATATATTTTATAAAATAATGGTTTATAACATAGATCTTTAAGATTCCGGCCATGGGCAGTTGCCAAAATGCGTACTCCTGCCGTCGCTGCCTGCAAGATTGCAGAAAACTCTGCCGGGTCGCCAAGTTCATCTGTTGCAATACACTCTGGAGAAAGCGTCCTTAATGCCATGGGAATACCTAAATTTTTATTGCATCTTAAAACATCTGTCCGAATACCTAATTGGAATCCTTCGCCCCATAATTCCTCGCGTTCATCTATAACACTACACTTTTGCCCAATACAACCTTCTCCCTGCGCAACGCAACGAATAATATCTCTTAAAAGCGTTGTTTTTCCCTGCTGAGGCGGAGAAATCAGTAATGTATTCATCACTTTTCCCCTGTGTGTTATATATGGCATTAACTTTTTTGCCAGACCACAAATTTCTTTCGGAAAACGTATATTTAATGAAGTAAAATCATCAAATACACAGGCTTCTCCTTTTTTTACAATAATCCTTCCCCCAAGCCCTACGCGAACACCTCCTTTTAATGTAAAAAAACCCTGGCGCATTTGTTCCATATATGCATATAGAGAATGCTCTGCTAAGGCAGCAATAATTTCACTGATTTCTTTTTTTTGAGGAATATACGGAAAAATTTGTTCTTTTCCATAACTTAGAATCATTGTTTTTTGTGCATAACGAAGTCGAATTTCTTCAACTTTTTCCCATTCTACAGAGCTTTTCCAAAGTTCTATCGGTAAACATTCTCCAATAAAATCTCTCATCTGTAATCTCCTTGGTTTGTTGTTTCATTATATGATGTGTGTATAGGCATTATTCTGTTTTTTTGTTCTCAATAAGGTATCCAAAATAAAAATATTTTGGCTGTTTATCAAAACAGTGTTTTATGATAGAATAAAAAAACGGCTGTTTATTCAGCCGTCTTTTATATTAATTTTTCATTTCATACAATATCGGTGTAAGTTAATCTCTCTCCGAATTAAATTCTAAAATTTCCCCTGTCTTTGCGTCAATTTCATAATCATATTCAATCCTATCTTGATAAAACTCGATTTCATATATTGCCTTGCCATCATCGTTTTCAAGTTTTGCCTTGAAAAAATATACACTCGATACAGATAAACCGGCATGACTTACAGCAATGGATTTTGCTTTATCCACTCCTATATACGAAGCTCCTGCATTACCAGCATTGGTATTATTCCCGGAGCTCACCTTATGCACCTCTACTGATTTATCCATAATCGCCGCTGTCGTTGCATTAATCTCATAATCATATTCGTGTGTAGAGGTATAAAAATCGATTTCATAAACTGCAACACCATCATCATAATCCAATTTTGCTTTAGTGTAGACAACTTCATCAGCTGATACCCCCGCATCGGAAAGCGCTGTTTCCTTTGCCTTGTCTAAACTAATTTGTCCTGAATTATCCTTATTTGAACTCGTTGAGTTTTGTGTTGAAGTAGAAGGCATTACTACCGTACCTTCTTGCCGAGTATTCTGCCCATTCGTATTGTCTGTAGCAGAATTTTCCTGAAGGATAAACGTTTCTTTGCTTTTTGAAAAAATCGCACCTGTCTCCGCGTTTATTTCATATTCATACTTTTCATTATTATTATAAAAATCAATATCATAGACAATTTGTACATTATCACGATCCAGTTCCGCCTTAGTAAAAACAACGTTAGCCGACGTCAATCCTGCATCATTTACGGCAATTTCTTTTGCCTGCTCGACAGATATTTGTGTAAGCACAGCGCCTGTTACTTCATTATCCATCAAAACTTTCAGTTCTTTTTTTACAATAGAACCATCTGTGGCACGAACCCAATATTCATATTCTGTCCCATTAGCTATAAATTCTATTTCATAAACAAACTGCCCTTGTTCACGGTCAAACTCAGTTTTGAGCACTTGTGCCGATAACGGATCTATCCCAGCATCTGCAAAAGCAAAGTTTTGGGCATTTGTTTCTCCAATAGAAGCGTTTTTCACAATAACTCCCGTTGCGTAAGTTGTTCCTGTACCAATAATTGCCAACACAAGCAATATACATAAAGAGGTAAGAATTGCTTTCTTCGGTGTCGAAAATAAATCTTTTATTTTTTTCATCATTTTATGCTCCTTTTTCTTGTATGGCTCTATTGTAACCATCAAAGATTAAAAAATCATTAATAAAAATTATTTTCATCATTTCTTGGTAAAATTACCGTAAATTTACTTCCCTTTCCATAATCGCTTTGCACTTCTATTCTTCCCCCATGAAATTGCGCTATTTCCTGGGCTAAAGCCAGCCCCAGGCCCGTTCCCTGGCCGGATCGGGAATGGTCTGCCTGATAAAATCGGCGAAAAATATTTGCCTGCTCTTCTTTTTTAATTCCTATGCCGTCATCTTTCACCGATAATTTAATGCTTCTTTTGTCTTCTTGTAAGTCAACCCAAATATGCCCCCCTTCTTTTCCATACCGATAAGCATTACTAATCAAATTGATCAGTAAGCGGGAAAGAAGAGCATAATTGCCTAAAACTGCAATCTTCTGTTGAGTTTCATATTGTAAAGAAATTCCTTTTTCCTTAAGTAACGCCATATCTGAGCAAATAGAAGTAACCAATTCTGTCATATCAATCATTTCCTTGTTGTAATATTCAGCACGCATTTCCAATCGGGTAAACTCCAACATGTCACTGATTAGTTTTGACATTTTTTTGCTCTGCCGCTGAATAACTTGTAACGCTTTAATATACTGATCTGTATCTCGCGTCTTTTCTAAAGAAAATTCACATTGGGCACGAATTACAGCCATTGGGGTACGCAATTCATGAGATACATCGGAAGCAAAACGTCTTTCCATTTCAAAAGATTCTTCCAACCGGCTAAACATTTGATTAAAATGATTTGCAAGTTGATGCAATTCGTCATTTCCTTTATCCAGTTGAATTCTCTGCTTTAAATCTCCTCCCTTTTCAATACGCACAACCGTTTCCGTAAGGTGCTGTATGGGGCGAAGCATCCTCTTTGCAATCAAATATCCTCCAACAACAGAAAATAAAATTAAAAGCGGCAATAAGATTAAAGAAAATTTTGCAATATCCGATAGCTGCCCTTTACCTTGCAATTCGGAAACTATCCCTCTTAACCAGAGCCCTTCCAGCCCATCACCCGTTAATTCTCGATCAAAAACATAATATAGAATCCCGTTAACTTTTATTTGCCTAATTTGAGAATCAGTAAATTTCAACTCTAATATCTCGCGTGAAATCGGATTTTCTCCATACATCAATTCTCCGTTCGCTCGATACAGGGAGGTATATACTTCATTTACCTGATCCAAAAAATCATCGTCAATTTCCAAATAACCTTCGTTATATTTTACCAAATGATCAACATCACTGCTTTTTTGTATTTCTTCTATCGAGGAAAAAAACTCGATTTCATCGACATTATGCTCAAGTGTTTCAACCAGGTTATCACAAATTGTTTTTTGCAGAATACGGTTACTTGCCAATAATACGACCCCGCATGTAAATATCATAACCAGAATTAATGCAATGGTATACCAAATTGTAATTTTCCAACGTATTGCAAGATTCTTCATTTTACATTATTCTCCCGCAATACATACCCTCTTCCCCGGATCGTATGAATTAATTTTACTTCATGCCCTTCGTCAATCTTGCGCCGCAAATAGCGAATATATACATCGACTACATTTGTCCCGCCCTCATAGTCGAAATTCCAAATATGATTTTCTATTTTTTCTCTTGATAATACAATACCCTGGTTATGCATCAAATATTCGAGCAAAGCATATTCCTTTGCCGATAAACTAATTTCTTTTTGCCCGCGTTTTACCGTTTTTGAAGTACAATCCATTGTTAAATCTGCAACACAAATTACTGACTTCGTAATGCCATAGGAATTACGTGTCAGCACACGCAAACGGGCTGATAACTCCTCAAAAGAAAACGGCTTAACCAGATAGTCATTTGCTCCGCTGTCCAATCCTTTTACCCGATCTGAGATCGCATCTCTCGCGGTAAGGAAAAGGACAGGCGTTGTTTTACCCATTTCCCGCAAACTATGTAAAACTTCAAATCCATCTGCCTTCGGCATCATAATGTCTAAGATGATAACGTCATATTCCGTATAACTTAAAATCTCTAATGCTTCTTTTCCGTCATAGCAACAATCAACACTATATCCATCTGCCATCAGTTTTTGTGCAATAATATTATTCAGATCTTTTTCATCTTCTGCAACTAGAACTCGCATATACCCACCATTTCTATTGCCTTATTTTTTTTATTTTATTATATCATCTTTTTATTAAAATTTTATTAGTGCAATTTTACCCTGTTTTCCTCCTGTTTTTAAACATAAACCGCAATCAATTGATTTTGATTGCGGTTTTATACATTTTATTGCTTTATTTCCCTTCCACTCGAAACTGTTGGCGATATAATTGCGCGTACATGCCGTTGCGTTGCATTAATTGTTCATGCGTTCCTTCTTCAAAAATACGCCCATCTGCAATAACAGCAATGGCATCTGCATTCTTAATCGTTGAAAGGCGATGTGCGACAACCAACGTCGTCCGCCCTCGACAAAGTTCATCTAACGCTTCCTGAATTAATATTTCTGTCGTATTGTCTAGAGCACTGGTCGCTTCATCAAGGATAAGTATCGGCGGATTTTTTAAAAATACCCTCGCAATGGAAAGCCTCTGGCGTTGCCCTCCTGAAAGCCTTACACCTCTTTCCCCAATTTTCGTATCATATCCGTCCTCCATGCTCATAATATAATCATGTATGTTTGCCCGCTTAGCCGCTTCAATAACTTCTTCTTCCGTCGCATCCAAACGACCGTATAAAATATTATCTCTAATGCTCGCATTAAACAGGTAAATATCCTGCTGTACAATGCCAATCTGTTTTCTCAACGAATCGCGCGTAATGGATGCAATATCTCGACCGTCTATTAAAATCTTTCCTTCTTTTATCTCATAAAAGTGAGGAATTAAATGACAAATTGTTGTTTTTCCTCCTCCGCTTGGTCCTACGAGAGCAAAAGTTTTACCTTTAGGAATATCCAAATTAATCTGTTTTAAAACAGGTTGGTCATTTTCATAGCCATAGGATACATTTTGAAACTGTATATGTCCTTCTGCTTTTTCCATAACTTGTGCTCCTGGCATATCTTGTTCAGAAGGTTCATTCATGATTTCCAAAAAGCGTTCAAAACCGGTAACACCGTTTTGATATTGTTCCATAAAATTAATCAGCGTGGTTACCGGAGATAAAAACAAATTAATTGATACAATAAACGCAGAATAATCGCCAAAATTAATTTTCCCCTGATATAAAAACAGTCCTCCTGCAATCAGCACAATAACATTAAAAATATCTGTTACAAAAGAAGTTTTTGAATGAAATTGTCCCATAGATTTATATGCTTCTCTCCTGGCTTCAACAAATTCCTGATTGCCTTTTTCAAATTTTTCTTCTTCTTTTTTTGCATTGGTAAATGCCTTTGTCACCCGAATCCCAGAAATACTGCTTTCCAAAGAAGCATTAATCTGCGCCACCGAAACTCTGCTTTTCAAAAAAGCGTATCGCATTTTTTTCCTTAAAGACAATGAAACCAAAACTAACAGAGGTACACAGACAAATATAATTAAAGTCAACCAAAAATGAATTGTAGAAAGATAAATAAATGAAATTAAAATTGAAATGGAACAAATCAGTACATTTTCCGGGCCATGATGTGCCAACTCACTAATATCCATTAAATCATTTGTCATGCGGCTCATTAATTTTCCCGTCTCATGTGTATCAAAAAATTGATAAGGTAATGTTTCCAAATGATTAAAAAGATCACTGCGCATTTGCGCTTGCATTTTTACGCCCATCATATGCCCTTGGTATTGTATAAAATAATTAAGCAACATCCGGAGCACATAAATTCCAAGCAGTGCCAACCCGAAAATAACAACCATACGATAATTTTTATTGGGAATCAAATCATTGAGCATCGTTCGCGTAATCACTGGATAAACAATACTAATCAGCGCAACAATCAACGAAGCGCCCATATCCAATGCAAATAACTTTTTATGCGGCTCATAATACTTTAAAAAACGTTTAAGCATATTTCTTTCCTCTCTTAAAATCCCTTATACATCAATAAAAATGCATTAATATAACCAAATCTCTTCATAAGAAAATCCGCATTTTTATCATAAAGTGCGGATTTCCACAGCCAGCCCATCATCTCTTCAAGCCATATTGATTTTCTCTATCTACTTACTCATAAATAAAATACCAAGCGTATTTGGACCGCAATGGCATGCAATTGTACTACTTGCTGTTGTAACATATATTTCACGAAAAGGTGCGATCCGCAATACTGTTTCGCGTACCAGATTAATATATGTTTTATCATCTAATGAAGAATAAGTAATAAACATCCGGGAAAGATCCAGATCATTCACCGAAGTCAATGTATCTTCTACATATTTGACCAATACTTTTTTCAGATTTCCCCTATATTTTTTTCCTACTTCCATACTGCCATTATGATTATTAACCATAATGCACGGTTTAATATTTAACATATTTGCTGAAAAAGCCGCAACACCAGAGCATCTTCCTCCAGCATGCATAAACTTTAATGTATCCAAAACAAAACTGGTATGCACTTTACTACGCATAGGTTCAATCTGCTCTTTCACTTCTGCCGCACTTGCCCCTTCGGCTATCATCTCCGCAGCTTTTATCACCAAAAGACCGATACCTGTAGAAAGATTGCAAGAATCAATTGAATACACATTTCCCAATTCTTCTGCTGCGATGCAGGAATTTTTATAAGAAATTGAAAGCGCTCCGCCCAAACTAAAATGTACTACTTCTTTGCCTTTTTTAAGCAATTTTTTAAAATAATCTGCATATTCAAAACTGTTAATTGCTGCTGTCTGCGGTAGAATTTTCTTTTCATCATATGTCTGGAATATTTTTTCTGATGTGATATCTACATTGTCCTGATAATCTCGCCCATCCAGGATAATGTGATACGGAAAACAATTTACGCCATATTTTTCCCGAAGTTCAGGCGTAAGATCACAGGTGCTATCTGCACTTAGAATCACGTCACTCATTTTTTCTCCTAATAAACGTCGGTAAACGCCACTTTTATAGTTTACTTTAATTTTAAGTCAAGCATCAGCTCTTGTAAAGGGGGATTCTCTGTTGTATTGACAAATCTATCATTTTAACAATATCATAATTATCATAAACTAAATTCATTTTATTTAAACGATTAGAGGGGAGGATTCTATGAGTCAATTCGTTAAAGACCAGCAGTTTCCCGATGTTGCGGTTGACACATTCTACGGCGGAAAACAGCATATCTCTGCTATGCTTAATGCAAAAGGTAAGACTGTTTTTTGGTTTTTGCGGTATATCGGATGTACAGTTTGCCGTTACGATGTACATCTGTTTATGCAGCATTATACACAAATACAGGAGAAAAGCACCAAAATATATATCGTTATGCAAAGCACAAAAGAAATATTAAATAAAGAATTAGGAGGAATTAAACTACCATTTGATCTTATCTGTGATCCAACAATGAAGCTATATCATACGCTAAATATCTTACCGGCCGTTTCTATGGAGGCATTGTTAGGCAATAACCCAGAAAAGTTACAGGCTAAAAGCGCGGCAGCTGCCAAAGCTGGTTTCTCCCATGGTCAATATGAGGGCGATGAAAAACAACTTCCCGCATTCTTTATTGTCGATGCCCAACAAAAAATATTGTTGGCTCACTACGCCAAAGATATCATGGACATGCCGACCATTGATGAACTTTTGGCTATGCTATAATCCATATTTACCCTAATAGTTTTTTAAAGACCTAGTAAAAAACCGCAGTATATGTTTATATTACCGCGGTTTTTTTATTTTTCTTATCCTCTGCTAGAGCGAATCAAACGGTTTTTTAAATCATACAATCCTTGAGAAAGATCAACCTTATAAATGTGCGGATTGGTAAATCGCTTATATTCATCCCAAAGCGTATTCATCTCCTTCTTAGCATACTCTTGTATCTGCAAAAGCGAAGGAGACTGATAAACTTGTTCCCCGTTTATAAAAATTGGCTGCATTAAGTCTTTAATATAATAGTTTGTCAACGTCATTGTTTTCCAGGTAGCCGTTGGGCTAAAAATTGTCAAGGGCTGAGATTCGTCAATTTTTTCTTCATCCAGCATGATTAAATCTGCCAATGCCTTATTTTCAAGCCTACTATAAATCCGCACCACCTTTTTATATCCGGGATTTGTAATTTTCCAAATATTTTCACTAAGTTTAATGCGCGGAGCTAATGCACCGTCTTCCTCTTCCATGGCTGATAATTTATATACACCGCCCAAAGCAGGATAATCTTCGCTGGTAATCAATTTCGTTCCTACTCCCCAGCTGTCAATTTGAGCGCCTTGCAGCTTCAAATCAATAATCAATCTCTCATCAAGATCTCCTGAAGCGCAAATAATGGTATTGGGAAATCCCGCTTTATCAAGCATTTTACGCGCTTGCTTTGAAAGATATGCCAGGTCTCCGCTATCAATGCGGATTCCAATGGGTTCATGCCCTTTTTCCCTCAATTCCTTAAATACCGTTATCGCATTTGGCATTCCACTTCCCAAAACATCATAGGTATCTACCAACAACATACAGGTATCGGGAAAGACTTCTGCATACGCGCGAAAAGCCTCAAGTTCCGATTCAAAACTCATAATCCAACTATGCGCATGCGTACCCGCCGGCTTTCCGCCAAAATACTGTGTTGCCAACACATTTGAAGTGGAACTGCAACCACCAATAATCGCTGCTCTTGCTCCATAAAGCCCTGCGTCAGGCCCTTGTGCTCTTCTTAATCCAAATTCCATAACATTTCCGCCGCCTGCCGCACAAACAATACGACTGGCTTTTGTTGCAATTAATGTCTGGTGATTAATAATATTAAGCAATGCCGTTTCAAGCAGCTGTGCCTGCGCAATCTCAGCTTTTACCCGCACCAACGGTTCTCCCGGAAACACAATAGTCCCTTCGGGAATCGCATATACTTCGCCGGTAAAATGAAAATCCTTTAAATAGGTTAAAAACTCATCATCAAACAATTCTAAAGAACGTAAATAGCGAATATCCTCTTCTCCAAAGTGCAAATTTGCAATCAATTCAATCAGCTGCTCAAGACCGGCCATCACTGCATATGAAGATTCTCCGACCGCTCTGCGGAAAAACATATCAAATACCGCATTTTTTTTATGCATTCCTTTTTTAAAATACCCATACATCATTGTCAGCTCGTATAGGTCAGTCAGCATCGTTAAATTTCTCATTTTTTCTCTCCCATCTCTTTTTCTGAAGGTTGCACGTTTATCTTAGCGGCATCTGCATCAGAAAATCCTTCTTGCGAACATCCTTGTTGCTTATTATTTTTCTGTTTCATTTTATAAGCAAGACTATACTTTCCCTCATAAACAACGCTTTGCTTAGGTGCTCTTGTATGCATATACAGCAAATAAATTACACCTGCAATAACCAGCAAAATGCTTAACGCCTGCGATACCCTGATGACATCCTTGATCAGCCATAAACTATCGGTGCGCAGCCCCTCAATATAGGCACGACCCATTCCATAAAGCACCAGATACATCACAAAAACATTTCCTTTATGTTTTGCCCGTTTAAAATACCATAATAAGATAATGAATACAACCAAGTTCCATATACTTTCATAAAAAAAAGTTGCTTGGTGCCATTCACCCAACTCATTGATATATACCCCATATGGGAACCATTGCAATGCCTCATTTGTAATTAAGTTACCAAATGCTTCCTGATTGACAAAATTTCCCCATCTGCCGATCGCCTGACCGATAATTAGCCCTGGACCTCCAATATCCAAAATGTCCCCAAAAGGGATTTTCGAATACTTACTAAAAATAAATCCACCAATGACTGCACCAATAACTGCACCATAGATCGCAATTCCGCCTTCCCATATATAGAAAACGGAAATCAAATTATCTTTATAGCTGTCCCATTCAAAAACAACATAGTATAGACGCGCACATACAATAGCAAGTGGAATACACACCAATAACAAATCTATCGGCATATCCGAGTTATATCCGCGTTTTTTTGCTAGAATAAAAGCTGTAATTAACCCTGCACAAATTCCAAAACAAATAATTACCGCATACCAACGTATATCTAAACCCTCTATTCCAAATAGATTACGTACAAAATAAGGATCCATCACGCCTTCTTTCCCCCTTCACTCATTTAAACACACTTATTATAGGTTTCCAGCAATAAACCGTCAAGCAATCTGCAAATTGCCTTGTTGCCTTGTTTTTTTAAAAATCATATGTTAGAATATACTCGTTTATTTTTGTCTGTAGCAAAGGAACTATATTCATATGCTTGTTTGTTCACCAACGCTTTTCTTCCAAATCCGTCTTTTTCATCAAGACGACTTACCCGCTCTGATTTCACTGTTTCGGCAAACAGTATGGAATATTAACTGCCGAGATTACTCCCCGGCTCAATTAGCCGCATGGGCTCCAGATAAAATCGATGAAAAACAATGGCTTTCCTCTCTATTAAGGCATCATACATTAATTGCCCAGTTACCCGGAGGCACTATCGTTGGCTTTGGCGATATTTCTTCTTCAGGCTATCTTGACCGTCTGTATGTGCACAAGGATTTTCAGCATAAACATATAGCCAGCACACTCGTTGCATCTCTAGAATTATATGCCTCAAAACAAGGTTGTACTCAAATCGAAACACATGCTTCGATAACTGCTCTTCCTTTTTTTCTGTCTAAAGGATACCATATCATAAAACAACAACAGGTTATGCGTTTTGGCCAACCGCTGACAAACTACGTCATGCAAAAAGAAATGCCGCCCGTTCGTTCATCGAGAAGCGGGATATAATCCATAGAAATGAACCATATTCATGTCTACAGGTATATCAGCAAAGTGATCCCCTACGCTTTCAATCGTTTGGTGCAAGCCATGGTCTGGCGCAAAACAAACCAACACATCATTTTTCACCCAATATTTTGCTGCACAATCCGCCAATGTAGCAAAGGATTGAATATGCTGATTAAGCGCCTTTAATGCCAGATTACTTTCAGGTGTTGTCGCATGAATCGCTTCATCATAATCCATATGATAGACACTAACCAGATCATGTTCTCCCTTTTTGATAATGTCTAACGCGATCTGCTCTACAGCCGCATCATCCTTTCCAAAAAAGTAATCTATTTTTTTCCCACCAAAAATAATCGACATACTGGAGCCTTCTACGGCAATCAGCGCCACCTTCTTTCCAGCGCGTACAGCAGCGTCAAACAGAGAATCTGTTTTTACTATCGGCTTAGTATAGCTGCGAATACCATGAACTATCGGCTCCGCCCCGGTATACATCGTTGCAAAGCAAACAGGCGTTTTAGGGGGAAACATCGCTTGCATCGGAATTGTCATCTGCGTTCTTTCCATTACAGGCAAAAACCGCTGTGTATACTTCTGATAGAGCCAAAATGCAATCGCATCCGGATTATAAATAAGAACTTTTTCCGCTTTCCCGCTTACCGCGTAACGCGCAGTCAAATGAGAAAAAACCTCCATAGGCAATTCAGCCTCAATTGGGGGCTCAATTCCCATAGCTTGAGCTATTCCAGCTGCAAAACATGTCAATTTTATTGAATTTAACATTTCTTCTCCTATTCGCTTTTTGGCAAATTTTCTTTTTGTAATTTTATTCCAAATAATGAATCTCATTTTATTGTAATCAATTTTTCAGCATAAGACAAGGACTTCCTTCTTTCTGAAAAATAAAGTTTTTCCTTTTTACACATATAAATTGCAATAGCAAAGCGTTTTTCCCCCTTGCCAAAATACAAACTAAATTTGAAATTTTTTTCTAGCAAACATTTTATATAAAACGTAGTAAAAAAATAATTATTTTCTGGTTTTTACTTTCTTTCTGATTTGTTATTTTGTCTTTTCTTTTGTTTTTGAGGTTTAAAATTTAGCATAATCCCATGCGTTCATGTGAAAACTGCATTTCACACAGTGTACACCGTCTGAACGGCCGATAAATACATGATTGCATTCTGCCATCGTGTCACCTCTTTCTTAAAAATAGGCATGAAAAAACCACCCTGTTTGGGTGGCACAAATTTTCGTTAGACATTGCCAGTCCTTCACCCTGAATACGATACTTAACTTCTCGTGCTTCAATGCCC
>CALVMT010000017.1 GCA_944347775.1 uncultured Clostridia bacterium
TGAGAGAGCTCTTTAAGGACGAGGTCAGACAGCTGGGCATCGAGCTCGGTCTGCCCGAAGATCTCGTGTGGCGTCAGCCCTTCCCCGGTCCCGGTCTTGCCGTCCGCATAATCGGCGAAATCACCGAGGAAAAGCTCCGCATTCTCAAGGACGCCGACGCCATCTTCCGCGAGGAAATCGCCAAGGCAGGACTTATGAGAGATATTAACCAGTATTTCGCAGTTCTTACAGACATGCGCTCTGTCGGCGTCATGGGCGACGAGAGAACATATGACTATACCCTCGCCCTCCGCGGAGTCGTCACCTCCGACTTTATGACGGCCGAATGGGCAAGAATCCCCTACGAAGTCCTCGATATGGTCTCGAGAAGAATCATAAACGAGACCAAGGGAATCAACCGCATAGTCTACGATATCACAAGCAAACCCCCGGCAACCATCGAGTGGGAATAATCACAGAAAGTCTAAAAACCCAGTAATATCAAGGGTTTTCGGACTTTGCCCACCCCTTTTGATAACGATTTGATAACATCATTTGAAGTGACTATTATTCTATACCCCAAGTGGCTTGTAGGTTATCAGAATAATTTTCAAATGGCTGTTACCAAGAAATAAATCTGTATTATACGATTAAAAGCCCTTAACTGTGGATTTATACCGCAGTTAAGGGCTTTTTGTCGTCTTTTTTCTTAGTCGGGTTTCAGGCGATCTTTGAAGATGTCTAACATTACATCGTTCAGTTCCTCAGAAGGAACCTTTACCCAGCCGCCCGTCGTGTCGAACTTAGGATAGTGGTAACGCCATTGGTCGTAGGTATCTTTGTCAATCTCACCTGCATCGAATTTGGCTTTTTGCTCTTTCCAAGCGGTAAGCATACGAATAATCTCTGCGGCATCCTTGCCCTTCTCAGAGTTGACTTTAAGACTGACTTCTCCGTCTGCTTCGCTGACGGTAATGCCGTAAATGTCCTCAAGAGCAAACAGCGTGTGCATCAGACCTATGTAACTGTCGATATCGGGCACATTCAACGCTTCTGGTGCTACATCCAAAACTTGTGCCAACGCTGCGGTAATATCCGCTTTTGGAGTACGGGAACCTGTTTCATACTGTGCCATACGAACATCAGCAGATTTATCGGGAAAACCGAGTTGTAAACCGAGATATTTCTGTGTCATTCCACGCAGATTGCGGAAAAAGTGAATTCTTTCGCTAATAGCCATAGCAATTACGCTCCTTATTTATGTACTGTGCAATCAGTATAAGAACCTGTCAAGCATCGGGTAGTATTTTCTGCGAAAATCTCCACCCTAACTTGCTTGACAGAACCTTGTATTGGGTGCAATTTCATTGTACACCCAGTATAGCATAAATGTTTAGTAATGTCAAGAAGATTCCAA
Organism: uncultured Clostridia bacterium; assembly: GCA_944347775.1. GTDB lineage: Bacteria > Bacillota > Clostridia > Christensenellales > Christensenellaceae > QANA01. The sequence goes on from CALVMT010000017.1 coordinate 1,397, forward strand.
ACAAAAAAGTTTAGTATTTTCTCGCAAACCACTTGACAAAAGCAAATATGCTTAGTATAATGATATAAAACTAAACAATTACGCTTAGTAAATTGAACGACCGTCCAAGTGGGATATGATTTTGCCAAGACCTCCGAGTGGCGACGGAGCGAGCGAAACAACGCCGCTGAAAAAGCAGGGGTAGGAACGGCACTTGGGTAGAACGGCACCATATTATACTAACCGAAGAAAGGAGGAAACTTATGGGACAACAGTTTATGCGTGTGGAAGAAGTCGCTGAGATTCTCGATGTTTCAATCTCGTATGCCTACAAGGTCATACGAGAGCTGAATGAGGAACTAAAGCGTAAAGGCTTTATTACCATCTCAGGAAGAGTCAACAGAGAGTATTTTAATGAAAGGCTGTACCAAGCCAGAAAGGAGAACAAAAATGCCTGTCTATAAAAATGAAGATAACGGCACTTGGTATGTTTTAACACGATATGTAGATTGGAAAGGCGAGCGCAAACAGAAATGTAAGCGAGGTTTTGAAACCAAACGAGAAGCGCAGGAGTGGGAACGAGTATTTAAGCAGCAAAGTGCTGCCGATATGGATATGAACTTTTCCGCCTTTGTTGAGCTTTATATAAAGGACATAAAACCCCGCTTAAAAGAAAACACTTGGCTGACCAAAAAGCATATCATTGAAACCAAGATTTTACCCTATTTTGAAAATAAAAATGTCAGTGAGATTACCACAAAGGATGTAATCGCTTGGCAGAATGAACTGCTCGCTTTTCGTGATGAAAAGAAGAAGCCGTATTCACAGACCTATCTCAAAACCGTCCACAATCAGCTTAGTGCCATCTTTAACCACGCTGTAAGACATTATGACCTTCGTTCCAATCCCGCCGCGAAAGCCGGGAATATGGGCACAGAGGAACGCAAGGAAATGAAGTTTTGGACGAAAGAAGAGTACAAGAAGTTTGCCGATGAAATGATGGACAAGCCCGTATCCTACTACGCATTTGAAATGCTTTACTGGTGTGGCATTCGTGAGGGCGAGTTACTCGCTTTGACTGCGGGGGACTTCGACTTTGAAAAAGGTACTGTTATGATCAGCAAATCCTATCAGCGTTTGCACGGCGAAGATGTCATTACCACACCGAAAACAAGGAAAAGCAACCGCACAATTAAAATGCCACAGTTTCTCTGTGAGGAAATGCAGGATTATATCGGTATGCTGTACGGATACAAAAAGAAAGACCGTATATTCCCAATCTCAAAGAACTATCTGCACCGAGAAATGGATCGTGGCTCAAGAGCCGCAGGGGTAAAGCGTATCCGCATTCACGACTTGCGCCATAGCCATATTTCCCTGCTTATAGATATGGGCTTTTCTGCGGTGGCGATCGCTGACCGTGTTGGTCACGAAAGCATTGAGATCACATATCGCTATGCACACCTATTCCCGTCAAAGCAGACGGAAATGGCAAAGAAACTTGAATATGAAAGGATGGATATTGAAAATGTCCGCTAAAAATCTTGACCGTCACTACCGTTGGAGGAACAAAACAATCGCTTTTCGTATGTCGCCACAGGAGGCTGATGTTTTGGACAGTAATGTCAGAATATCGGGACTGACAAAGCAGGATTATCTTTGTGCTCGTGCCCTGCAGCAGCAAATAACGGTTGTTGGCAATCCGAGAGTCTATAAGGCTCTGCGAAACGAACTTGCCGCCGTCCTCGATGAGCTTAAACGCATCGAAGCCGGCGCAGGAGTTCACGACGACTTGCTCGACCGTATTGAGCAGATTAACACCACGCTATATGGAATGAAGGAGCGAAAGGATGGCATATAAAACCGAAAAGACTGTTCCACAAGTATCTGTTGGCGCAGATACGGAACAGTCTTCTCAAAAATGTACTGCAAATATTATAACCTATGACTCCTCCAATTTCAATAGTTTTGAGAAAAATTGAAAGGAGGCAACGCCTATGGCGGAATTAAAAATCATCAGTATGGATGAAGTGCCTGTCGAAGAAGTGGAATGGCTGTGGTATCCCTATATCCCATACGGTAAGTTGACAATCATTCACGGCGACGGCGGTGAAGGAAAAACAACACTGATATTGAGATTAGCGGCTCTGTTGTCAAGGGGAGAAAAACTACCCTGCGACGACACCGAGCGTGAGCCTATCAAGGTAATATATCAAACCGCAGAGGATGGGCTTGGGGATACCATCAAGCCCCGTCTTCTTGCCGGTAATGCAGACTGCTCACAAATCAAGGTGATCGACGAATCTGAGGCAGCATTGACGATGCTTGACGAGAGAGTAGAAAAAGCTATTGCAGAAACAGGTGCAAGGGTAATGATTTTAGATCCAATGCAAGCCTATATCGGCGCAAAGGTAGATATGAACCGAGCAAATGAAGTCCGTACCATTCTCTCTCAGCTTGGCAGGATCGCTGAGAAATACCGTTGTGCGATTATACTTGTGGGACACTTAAACAAGGCACAGGGTAACAAATCCAATTATAGAGGTCTCGGCTCCATAGACTTTCAAGCAACAGCAAGAAGCGTGCTTGTAGTCGGCAGAGTAAAAGACAAGCCGGAGATACGAGTGGCGGCACATCAAAAATCTTCCCTTGCACCGGAAGGCAAGCCTATCGCCTTTGAACTGAGTGAAGCCCACGGCTTCAAATGGCTCGGTCATTATGATATTTCCATCGACGATCTTCTCAGCGGCATCAGCCGTGAGAAGAAATCCGATATGGCTGAAAGCCTTATCGTTGACTGCCTATCCGAAGGAAAGTACCCACAACAGACCTTGTTGCAAAAGGCACAGAGTTTGGGTATCTCCAAACGAGTGCTTGATGAAGCAAAGAAAACTCTGTGTGTGCGATCTGTTAAGGAAGGCAGTGGGTGGTATTGGCAACTACCCGAAGAAAAAGAGAGTGGCGATCTGTAAGGTTGCAACATTGCAAAGGTGCGGGACTTTCACAATCTTGCAATGTTCTTTTTCGGCAGGTATGCCAATACGAAGTTTAGGCGGGGTGCAGGGTGCCCTTTTCAAAGGGCGGCTCTGCTGGGGAGTTGTCCGCAGACAACGGGGAAACGGCGCGCACCCCCTCGGAGAGTGCAACAGCACCTTTTGATGGCAGTAGGCTGTCAAAAGTGCTTTTGCGTTACTCTTGACAAGAGTAACAGAACCGAGAACGGTTAAATTTTAGAGATTGGAGGTATAAAAATGAAAAGAACGATAAGCGCAATGGTCGGTAAAGGCTCGGTTAATCATAACAGCCGCAAGTTCAAAGCTGAAAACGTAGACGGTAGCCGAACACATCTCAATATCGACTACTGCAATGAAAATATCAAAAAAGTCTATCACGAATTGTTTAATGATGCTCTAAAAAAATATAACGATAAGCAGACAAGAGCCGACCGTAAGATAGAAGACTATTACGAAAAAATCAGAAATTCCAAGCAAGAAAAGCCGTTCCACGAACTCATTTTGCAGATAGGCGATAAGGAAAATATGAGCGCAGAAAGTGAAAACGGAGAGATTGCCCGACAGATTTTAGATGAATACTATCGAGGATTTCAGGAAAGAAATCCTCAGTTAAAAGTGTTCTCTGCCCATCTTCATATGGACGAGGCAACACCCCATCTACACATTGATTTTGTTCCGTTCACTACCGGAAGCAAGCGTGGACTTGAAACAAGAGTGTCACTCAAACAGGCGCTTGCCGCCCAAGGTTTTAAGGGCGGAACCCGTGGAGATACCGAGTGGAATCAATGGGTAAGCGCAGAAAAATCTGCACTCGCATTTGTTATGGAACGCCACGGAATTGAGTGGGAACACAAGGGTACTCACGAAAAACATCTATCTGTTCTCGACTACAAAAAGCAGGAACGAGAAAAGGAAATCGCTGTATTGGACAACGAACTTGCCGAGAAAAAAGACGAGTTTCGTGTTATGGCTAACCGCATTGAGAACTTCGATAACGGAGAAAAATCCTTGCAGAAACTTGATGAAAGCATAATGAATGAGCCTGAATATCAGTTGCCTGAACCGCCTGCAATGATGTCGGCGAGAACTTATAAGGCAAAGTTTGTTGAGCCGCTTATAGCCCGATTTAAGTCTTTAATAAGCACCTTATTTGCACGATATTTCAAGGCGTTGGACAGTTACCACAGATTGAACATCACAAACAGAAGCCTATATCGTGAAAACGAAAAGCTATCGAGAGTTAATGAAAAATTATCACGAGAAAATGAAAATCTGCGTGCAGAAAACAAGGATTACAAACTTCTCCGCAAAACATTCGGTCATAAACAAATTGGTGACTTGCTTGAAAGAGCAAAGTCGGAAAAACAGTCTAAACAGCGTGAAAAACGCTTTAGAAATTATAAAGATGAAAGGTAGGACAACACAATGAAACAACATTTTACAGACGAAAAAACGGGAATCCGCTACACCTTGCAGGGAGATTATTATCTGCCCGACCTTGCATTACCCGCTGAAGAACAGCAGCCAATCGGCATATGGGGACAACGACATTTGCGACACATCAAGCAAAATCAAAGGGTGCTATACACCAATTTGCTGACAAGCGGCAAGTTAAACAGTTACCTTGCTGATATTAACCGACAGGCGGAAGAAATGTTTTCTCGGCTGGTGAAACAGATGGCAGAGCGTGAGGGTGTGACCGAACAACTCAAAGCAGATAATCAAATGGCGTGGGTTGGTCGAATGAACAATATCCGTAGCAGAGCCATAGAAATCGTGAATAATGATTTGATTTACACCTAATGGAAATGAAGGCAGGGAGAATGTCACTCCTTGCCTTCATTGGTTATTTTTTGTTTGCCCAAAAAGTTAGATACATTTGAGCTACCGATTCAAGTAACACAAACAGTATATGTAAGATAATAAAGATACAAATAGCTGTAATGAATTTTAATGACACAATCGGTAAAAGATTCTGAATTAGAGAAATCGCTATAAGTCCTACTAAATATATAATCTCAACGATAACATTGTAAGCTATATTAGAAAGTAAAATCTGAAATAGGGATAATTGTTTTCCATTGACTGGCTTATATTGCTTTTTATTTGATTCGGTTTCTTTTAAGCATTGTATATTCTTATTGTCCGCAGATACTAAAATTGTAATAATCGCTACAGAAAAAGAAATTAAAATTGCTACAATATTTATCTGCGTATTTATAAATTCAGAAAAAGTCAATAAAATTTTTTCTGAATTGCCTATATTGAAAAACATGGCTAATAACAATGCGGTCAAAGCAATCAGCATTGGCACGAGGAATTTAATAAAGACCTTTTTCCTTGAAATAAAGTAATCTTTTATTGGAACAAAAATTATATTTTTCATTTCTTATTCCTCGTTTCTTCTATGAATTCTTGCGCTTTCCTAAAGAAATCCAAGCTGTTAACCTCGTTGGTTACGGCTTCAGCTGCGACCGACAAATAATGCTTCATTTTCATAAGATCGGTATCAATCTCAAATTGGCCTGAAGCATTTGTTCCTTTTACAGAAATCTTTTTTATTCTATTATTACTTTGTAAATCATCATAATATGCTTTGATTAGGTTATCTGGAAATTTTTTAGCACCTTTAGGACGCTTAAGCCAAATTTCTACTTCGTCATCAATGTCATTGCGATCTGCAAATTGCATAAAGTCGTCTTTTATATCTTCCTTGCTGACAGTCAACTTTAGAGCTGAGGTTGTTCGTGCATTTTTTAATGAAGATAAGAAGTCATCTCCTGGCATAATCTCATGTGATAAAGTATAGTGATACTTATCATCGGTATCCTCATTATAAGTTACAAATTGTGTATTAAGGTAGTCGATAATACAATTTATAGAGATACCATAATGATTACTTTCGTGTACTGCAAGAAAGCGGCATTGTCCTTTTGCGAGACGAATGCACAAATGTGTCTTTTCCTCATCGCCGTCTTGCTGACGCTTGCGAGTACCCAGTTCAGTCATCGTTTCGGTATCAATCTCATTTCGGACATGATTGTATTTTGCGGATTTAAAAATAATATTGTAGTTTCCATTTTTCAAATCTTCAAAAGAATCAAGCCATACAACCTTTTCAGAACTTGTGATATCCTTTTTCCTATCGGTCAGATTCTTTGCTGTAATATACGATAGTAATTTTGAAAACGAATCCACTATTTGGTGTATATCGTAGATGGAAGAATCGTTACTATCCTTTTGCTTTGAAATTGTAAGATAATAGAAGTAAATCGGAACATTTTTCTTAGGTTCTTGAATACTCATTGTTTATCTTTCCTCCCTTACAATACCTCGGATAGAAGTTTCCAACTGTCACTTTTAATATCGTCAGAATAGGTTTCTGTACAAATGCAAAGTTCACTGCTTTGCTTATCCTGTCGAACAATGCCGCCGAGCAGCTTATATTTATCGGTATAAGATTTTAATACTCCGAATTTTTTGGCAGTGTACTTATCAATGTCTTCGCTGTCGCCAGACTTAGTAAATCCGCCTTTTGTTTCTATTATCCAAACCTTACCGTAAGTTGTCCCTATGATATAATCAGGATAAAATGATTTTTGCTTTCCAAAGTTATCCGTATAGACGATAGAGAAATATTCAATGCCCTTATCTCCGTTTTTGTAAAACCACTGAATATTTTTGCTGTTCTCACAATAGCGTTCAAAAAGCTTTTCGGGTAAAGAACGCTTTTCGGCGGAAGAGAGATATCCCTTATATACATTCTTCGAAAATTCTATCTGTGACTTGGCAGTTCCGTCATAGGTGAAAATCATTTCTAACGGAAATCCGATTGGTTTTTCAGTTATTTTCGGGGTTGCAAAAGTTAATTGCAGGGATTCATCAGCCATTGCATCACGGACATCTTCAACCAACAAAGACTCATTATTGATTATAAAGGAATATAGCTCCCTTGTTTCAATTTTTAGAATTTTCGAATCACAGCGCAATCCGTTAAGGAACAATTTACGCATAATGGTATTCGTACTGTTGTAATCCAAATTTACTTTATAGCCTATTTCTGCGACACAATGATGATATTCCTTACCATGTTTATGTGTGTTTAATGGTTCATGTATTGAAATATCATTCAAGCCGGATATGTTTTCTTTTGATAAAGTGTTTACAGAACCTGACTTCGTATAGTCGATGATGTCTTCAGCAAAGGAATAACCATGTGCTTCCAACAGCGCTTTGTTCTTAACAGTGTCGCCTGTGATATGATATTTCTTTTCAAAATACTTGTGTATTACTTTAAGAGATAGTTTTGCGTCACGAGGATATGGGACATCAGTTTTATATTCGCTGATAAGTGTAAAGGAACGATACTCCGGCTTCAAAAATATCTTATATGCATCAAGCGCCCCTTTGCCTAAGCTCAGCTTTACACTTTCTGTGAATTTTTCGTCCAGAGTATATAAATAGCAACTGTCAAGCAAATCGCTCTCATAGTGTTTGGCTTCAGGCATACGGCGAATTCGTCCGATAGTCTGAATTTCAAACACCTCGCTCATATTATCGCGAAGCTTTACCAGTATTTGCGCTCTTGGGCAATCCCAGCCGGTAGCTACAGCCTGTTTTATAATGACTGCGATAGGTTCTGCATTCGGTTCTTCGATATCTTCGAGATTTTGTTTCTTGTCAGAAAGCCATACGGCAAGGGTATTGTTTTCATAGGTGATTCCTTTACTTTCAAAGTATTTTTCTACTCTGTCAAGTAAAGCATCGGATTTATTTGGAATTTGCACAATTATAAGAGGATTGATTTCTGCTTTTCGATTTAGATATTCTGAGCGCAATTCCCTCTGCTTGACAATCGCCTTATCAAGCAGATATGTAATTTGATCATCAACGCTGATATGCTGCTCAAAATTTTCGTTGATGATAAGCAGCTTTTTTATTAGGCCTTCCGCTATAACATCTTCTTCAGGAATATCAATCAAAATAGCATTTTTATAGTTTTTAGGCGTAGCAGAGCATCGGATTATCTTGTCTGAATGAAAAAGCTCAATAATATCATCCGCCTTTATCGTATCATTTTGATGAGATTCATCGACGATGATTTTAAAGGTTAAACCATCATCAAGTGCATTTTGTATATGCTCTACAAAATTAGTGCGTTCACTATCCTTTAAAGCATTATTGCCTTTCTTGGTCAGTTTTTCCCAGTTAATAAAGCAGGCATCATTCTCTTCAAAACCGGAAGTCATAATATCGGATAACAGTTTTGTTTGACTTCCGTGGATATATCGATCCATTTTTTCTTTGCTTTGTTCCTCAAGGTTGCCTTTGCCGGGAGTAAGCCAAATAAATACCGTTTTATGATTGCTTTTGAAATACTCGTCCATAAAGTGAGTAAGTATAATGGTTTTTCCGCTACCTGTGCAGCTTTTAAGAATTATATCCCTATTCGGCTTTTTCATTGCAGCGGTTAAATCAGCGATTGCTTTTAGCTGAAAATTCGCAAGGGTAATATCCATTTTTAGCCCTCCAATTCTTTGTAATAGTAGTCAGGAATGATATTTACCGTAATCTTCCTATCCCTCAAAACTTGTGCTTGCTGTGCACCCATCAGAATATCGTGCCCTAAATATAGCTTTCGACATTTGGTGTTGTTTTCAAGTTGAGAAATAAAGTTATCAAGTTCTTCTTCGGTAAGTACAATTCCGATTTCTTCATTGCCAATAAAATTGATACCGTTTTCAAGTTCAACGAGTTCACGGATATGGGAGAGCAGTTCGTCCGCATATTCGTAATACATACGCTCATCAATCGGAATATAGTCCACCTTGTAGTATTTCAGACTTGCCTCGTAATTTTCTTTATCAATTACTCGCTTAATGCGTTCATATGTAACATCACGGCAAATATTGTTCTCGTTGTTGGTGCAGAGAATGAAACGACGATTGCCGCCATCTTCTGCATTCAGTTTCATTACAGCGTGACCTGTTGTACCGCTACCGGCGAAAAAATCCAAACAAATAGCCTCTTTGTTTCTTATAGAGGCAAGCAATTTGACAAGCAAACGGGTAGGTTTTGGATAATCAAATATTTTCTGCTTGCCCATAATTAAGCGGAGTTCTTCATCTGCATCTTCGTTTGAACCCCACCCACTTGCGAATAAGTCATTTTCGTCAATAGGTGAATTGTATGTCAGGGTTGCATCATCACCAACTCGTGGCAGCAGGTCTTTCATCATCTTGTAACGAGCCTGTGACACAATTCGTCTTAAATATAAGTCGCGAGTAATATATATTTCTCCATTAAGGGCGTATTCGTACATTGCTTCTTGTGAATATCGCCAATTCCCCTCTACAACAAGATCATCAGCCAAATAGCCATTTTCAATTATTAAATCACTATGCAAAACGATACTCATAGTGGTATCGGAGATTTCTGTGCCTGCGGGTAAGAAATGATTTAATTTCTTGTAATTGCTTTTAATTCCTTTGGGGATACGTCTAATTTCACGCTTGTTTATCGCATTGATACAAGGATATGTTTCGGTATTCGTATTTACCTGTCCAATTAATCCGTTAAATACAGTTATATCTTTTGCATAAACAAGCACATACTCTTTTATGTTGGTAATAGAATTTGATAAAAATGAACCTTTTTTCTTTTTTTCCCACACTAATTGTGAGACGAAATTTTGTTCACCAAAGATTTCGTCACATATTAGTTTAAGTGTGGCTTGCTCGTTATCGTCAATACTAACAAAAACAACACCCGTTGTCTTTAATAATGATTTTGCACTTTTAAGACGAGGAATCATAAAACTAACCCACTTGCTATGGCGGAATGTATCAACATTATCCACGAATGAATCGTCATAAATAAAATCTTTGTTCTTTGTGTTATACGGTGGATCTATGTAGATAAGGTCGATTTTGCCCTTGTGTGTCTTTTCCAGCAATTTCAGAGAAGCAAGATTATCACCCTCGATTAGAAAATTCATTTGTCCGCCGTTGTCGATGAAAAGATCTCTGTTCTCGGTCAAAACTGGAGTATGAGTATCAAGCACCTCGTCAATTTCCTCACGATGTTCCTCAAAAACCAGTCCATATTTCTTGCCGTTCACATCTTTCTCAAGGTCGGAAAGATAGGATAGTAAATTGCCCGTATTTTCATCCTGCGGCGCATTGGATATAAAAGTGCGAATTTCCTTGATTTTGGCAAGTAAATCCTCACGCTTTTGTTTGGATATATTTGTACTCATTTCTGCTCCTCCGTATTTTTCTGCTCCTTTGGCACAATATTAGCCATTGTATTTAACAGAGTATTATATGCTTGCTGAGATTTAGCTTGCTCTTGCCACTGCTTAATCATTCCGTCTGGAATATATGGGTTTTGAATTGTTTCCCAAGTAACCTTATCCTTATATCCCAAAGATTTTGCTATTGTTTCCAATAATTTATATTGAGCGTTCTGAATTTTTTTGAGTTGCACTTCATCTGGGTCCTTAACGCAATATTTGTCATATAAATCTTTCCATGCATCACGAACTGTTTTATCGTCTGCAAACACAATATCAATTATATTAAGACAATGTACGCTTTCCTGTGTCCATCCATATATTCGTGAGGTCATAAGTGTCTTAAAAATCTGCATTTTATCTTTTCTTATTTCTGCTCTGTTTTGTAAATACTGTCCAATCAAGACAGCAGCTATGGGAATTACAACTATTGCGATTAAATTCAATATATCTTTACATTCCATTTTTCTTTCTCCCCTATATCCACTCGCCATTGGCGGCAGACCATTTTTCAGTAAATCCTTTGTCTCTGACCGTCGCAGTAAAAGGTTTTGTTAAAAACGCCCTTATGGTTTTCAGCACGGTGCCGTAATCATCGGTTTTTGTATCAATTTTACGAACAAAGGCTTTCCATTTCTTTTGCATTGAGCCGTCTCTGTCAAAGCCCATTACCTGCTCAAATTGTTCAACAGTAAAGCTATGTCCACGGTTTTCAAAGGTCTTTTTCAGTGCTTCCGTTAGCGTTGCGCCGTCAAAATCAAATTTATTGGCAAGATAGTAAATATCGTAGTAATCCTTCATTCTGCTGGAAAATTCCATAAGACTGAGAATAGCGTCTATCTTCTCGGCAATGGTTGTTTCAAGGGAATATGTATTTACCGTTGGGGCGTCAAAGTCGGAAAGCTGTGTCGGGATTTTTCGTTTTTCCTGTTTCGGCACGATGACATCCCCCACACCGAAATCAATACTGAACGGTGTTTTGGTGTTTTTAATGCGGGCGACCACCGATGCGCCGATTCCTGCATACTTTTTGGCAACGGCGATAGGAGAAACATCTTTAATCTCAAAAGTGATAAAGTCGTTTCCGGTAGGTGTAGCAATAATTTCCTCCAACACGGTTTTTAACTGCTCCGGCGTATTTGGCATTTGGCGGAGCAAAAAGTCCACATCAACTGTTACTCGGCTGTCAAAGTCGGTAAGGGAATAGATAAACAATCCGCCTTTCAGCACAAGATTTTCTG
>CALVMT010000018.1 GCA_944347775.1 uncultured Clostridia bacterium
CCGGATTGCCATCGGTTATGACGGAACCATCCGCCCATTCCATAAACGCCGCCCTCGAATTATCAAAACCAGGAGAGCGCAGCCACCACCAGTCAGCTTCGCCGGCTCCATACATACACGATCCTAATTTTCCACCAGCCGCCACATATTCCGTGTTGGTAGAAAAGTTGATGTACGATGGAAAATAATTTCTATTGTATGTCTCGTCAATCGACAAAAGGAAGATGCGATCGATGGTATTATTGCCGCCGTTTGTGTCATAATCCGGGTTCTTGTCGTTGACAAGCGTTGTTTCCGCAATAGCGGTTTGCTGTTTGGCGGAAAAGGCAGCATCCAAGAAATTGTCATTGGTATAATCGATGCCGCTACCACCGCCATAATTCAATGACGCGTCGTAACCGTTGAGCCAGGAACGCATCGTACTGGTTTCCCAGGTTACGTCCTCATCGTCGGTGTGATACTGGAATACGTCAAGGTTCTGATCGGAAAGCAGGAACAGCTGCCCGTTGGCGTTGGACAGCACACGCCATTTAATGGGGTCGACGTTATAGCCGCCGCTTCCGTTGCTGCTCTGCTGATAAGCGCCAAAATAAATATTGTCCGCTTGTCCGCCGCCGATATTTGCGGCAGCTCCGCTATCCACAAGCTGGATCGCCTTTCCTGTGTCTGTTCCTGCCGCAAATGCCACTGTCGGCATAAGCCCCGCCACAAGGCAGATAGCAAGCAGTAAACCTAGTATTCTCTTTTTTGGTTTCATAGCTTTTTCTCCTCCGTTTTACTTTTTTTACAAACAGCTTGATAGACACTCCACGCTAAAAAGTGTCTTTCTTAAAAAAATATTTCAGCACAAAAAAAGCGCATTACATCCATTCTAAAAATGGACACAATCACCTTGAAAAAATATGCAAGTTTGCTCTTGACAAGGAAAAAGGGCGCAGTTATGCTTTGCTTGTTTGCTATTAGCATTGTCCTCCTTTTCTTATTCATTGTCATAACCTTTCTTTACATATAACTATATAAATATATAATATCAAGAAACTGACTGACTTTCAATACTTTTTTGAGAAAAGATAGAATGCGCTATGACAATCCAAAGGTTTTAATGAAAATAGTCTGTTCTACTGTGTAGACATTTAGAGGTCAAAAAAGCCTGATTTTAAGCCGTTTTCAGAGACTAAACTTTTGAGTTGAGGACGTTTTTTGCGCTTAAAAGCGTTACTGGCTCATTTTCGCAGCTTTATCATTACCTCGTCCAGAATGTCTGTGTATCTGCCCTGTGCCAGCGCTTATTGTGGTAAACCAGCAGAGCATTAGAAATATGACGTCTTTCTTCCACCGTTAAATAAAGGTGGTCTTTCTTCTTCCTCATACGAAGATCACCTCGGCATTGACGGTTTCCGTAACCGCCGACTGCAGAGCATTTATCCTGCCAACCCATTCCATTTGATTGTCGGCTTTCAGTGTATCGGTAATGCCCTCACTCTCTACCCGCTGCCGCATAAGGCAGTCAAACAGCTCCTGCGTTTGTTTCTCAATATCAGCAAGATAGGGCCGTAGCTTACCTCTTGTTAAAAGGCTGGTATAAAGAGTTTTTTATGACCACGGATATACCGCAAGTGCCGCTTTCCCCATACACCGTTCTTCTTTTTGGGCTGGTAATTCCAAGCAGGGAATGTAATAATCGCCCCGCAGCTCATACCATAGACCGTTTTGCTTGCCATAGATGTACTGTTCTATTTTATAATTTTCCAAAATCATATATTCGCACATATATCACAGCTCCCCGATTGCCATATCTTGTTATATCGTGTTATGAGTTTGTCTTGCCCTTGCTTTTGCCCTTATCATCTCTCGGAGCCAAAGGTAAAATGGTATGAAATCATATAAAGGGATAAGGTGAGCAGATTGCGAAAAATCCTTTATTTTTAACGGTTTCTGAGGACTTTATTATATCCCTATGTGGCGGTATAACCACCTATGAAATTTGAGATTTCAAATTAGAATTTATTTAATATAGTACCTCTCTTAAATGATAGTACTATATCTTAGTATTTGCTATAATTATAGTAAATACTAAGATAAATTTAATACTTTGTCTATGGAGGAAAGATATGGAAAAGAAAATTATTATATTAAATGGTAGCCCTCGTGCAAAAGGGAATACGGTACAACTAATTAAAGCTTTTACAGACGGGGCGGAAAGCGCTGGGCATAGCGTTACCCGCTTTGACCTCCAAAAGATGAATATTCATCCCTGTCTTGGCTGTTGCGGCGGAGGTAAAAACCCAGATAGCCCTTGCGTACAAAAGGATGATATGGATAAAATCTATCCAGTCTACAAAAACGCAGATATGGTTGTCCTTGCATCCCCATTGTATTATTGGACGATTAGCGGTCAACTTAAATGTGCTTTTGATCGTCTTTTTGCAGTGGCGGAGTGTGATAAAAATTGCGCAAATCCAAAAAAAGAATGTATTCTTCTCATGGCAGCAGAAGGAAACGGTTATGAAGAAACTATATATTGGTATGAACATTTGATGAAACATCTTGGTTGGACAGATAAGGGAAAAGTCCTTTGCGGCGGTGTTTTTAGTATTGGGGATATAGATGGTAAAAAAGAACTGAATGATGCTTATGAATTAGGAAAATCCATAAAGTAATATGAAACGAATATGTTGATGGATTGAGCAATACAATGTGAAGATAGAAAGTTTTATTTGTATAGCCAAAGAGAAGAAAGCGCTAATCCATGCCAGTTAAAGCGATTACAGGTGATTATTTGCTAATAAGAGTTTATTTTTTACAAAATAAGCGTAATAGTTTAGTGATGACTTAACATTTTTTTCTGAGAAACGATACGTCAAAATCTTGCAACAAATTTTTCAGCAGGATTATGGTATTGTACATGGATTATAGAAAAATTCTTTTAAAACAAAAAAGGGCCTAAAGAAAAGTTTCTTTAAGGTCTTTTTTTCCGTATCCAGTAGAGGATAATATAGTTTAACAAAACATAACCAATAATTGGAAGATAATAAAAATTATTCCCACTCGCTCCCGTCAGTCATATTCTAAACGGATTTGCTTAAGAGATTTAGCTCAGAGTATTTGCATTGTTTCCATTATCCAGATAGTTTGGGCTATCTGATTTTTTGTTGCCATGGTGTTACCAAGATCTTATGCTATTTACAATATTGTGGAACATAGTATGGCACACCACTGACTACCAAGCAAGTAAATAACCATTAACATAGATATACTATCGCTTACTATTGAATAAAGTGATTGAATCACAGAATGAATGATGTGTTCATGATATATTATTTATAATATAAATTAAAAATTATTTTGGAGGGCGATCATGGAAACGAAAGCAAAAAAGCAGAAAAAGGCCTTTGTAGAGGCAGATGATTGTGTTGCGTGTGGATGCTGCGCCAAAGTGTGTCCGAGAAACGCCATTGAAATATGGAGAGGTATAGCAGCAAAGATAGCTTTTAAAATGTGTGTGGGATGCGGAAAATGCGTAAAAGAATGTCCCGCTTCGGTAATTTCAATCCGGGAGGTGCTGTAATGAAAAAACATTGGTATGATTATCTGTGGATCGTGTCTCTGACTTACTTAATTCTTGGTTTTTTTAATATTTTATTTGCTTGGTTTGGACTTTTATGTTTTTTCATTCCGCTGATTATTTCAATCTTTAAGGGAACCAAAGGTTACTGTAACCGTTATTGCGGAAGAGGACAGTTATTTGGCATCTTGGGTGGGCGTTTTGGGTTATCACGTAAGGCGGATATTCCAAAATGGATGAAGAGCAAATGGTTTAGATACGGATTTTTAGTTTTCTTCTTTCTTATGTTTTTCAAGATGCTGTGGAATACTGCCCTTGTATTTGCTGGTGTGAAAGATCTGAAACAAGCAGTAACGCTTCTTTGGTCCTTTAGCCTTCCGTGGAATTGGGCATATCATGGTACAATGTTCCACGATGGAGTAGCTCAGTTTGCGTTCGGATTCTATAGCGTCATGTTGACATCTACTGTTCTTGGGCTTATAACCATGGTTTTATTTAAACCGCGGAGTTGGTGTGTATACTGTCCAATGGGAACTATGACACAGTTAATCTGTAAAGCAAAAAATCACAAGGTATAAAATCCTATACTGCCAAAAACTTTGGGAGGCTGCAACAGGACTGGTATGCGCTTGCCTTTCCAATGATGCTCATTTAAAAAATAGTGAGCCATTTCTCTTGATAAGGCTCATATTCCCGTACAAATTAAGGTTTCTGACAGGTTTCATTCATATTTCATAAAAAAAGCAGATCTTAAAGGTTCACGCCTCTAAGGTCTGCTTTTTCCAATAATCTCTTTATTTATTATTTATAGCTATGCTTCCTACGATAACGGAGTTTGCGAAAAACACATTATCAATGGCTGCAAAGCAATGTAGACTTATTCCCACTCGTTGCCGAGAACCACAACTTAACGCTTTTTGTTTATAAACCGTGTAGTGTAGTTTTCGTATTATTCTGATAATCCATATTATACTGCCTGTACGACGAGAATTTATCAATATCTTATCA
>CALVMT010000019.1 GCA_944347775.1 uncultured Clostridia bacterium
GAAAACGGTTTCAAGCCGCTCCCCACATGGCAGGACGCGCTTGCAAGATATTTAAAGGAAATAGATTACTAAAATGGGACAGATAAAGGTTGAAAAGAATGTCGGTGGAATAGAGGGGCTCTGCGTAATCACCCCCGCCGTCCACGGCGATAGTCGCGGCTACTTTATGGAGACGTACAGCCAGCGCGATATGGAAGAAAACGGCTTAAATATAACCTTTGTGCAGGACAATCAGTCCATGAGCACGAAAGGCGTATTGAGGGGATTGCACTTTCAGATAAACTATCCGCAGACCAAGCTTGTGCGCGTTATAAAGGGCGCGGTTTTTGACGTCGCCGTCGATTTGAGAAAGGACAGTAAAACTTACGGCATGTGGTACGGCGTCGAACTTACAGAAGAGAACAAAAAGCAGTTTTTAATCCCCCGCGGCTTTGCGCACGGCTTTTTGGTTCGCTCCGACGTGGCAGAGTTCTGCTATAAATGCGACGACTTCTATCATCCTAATGATGAGGGCGGCCTCGCCTGGAACGACCCGACAATAGCGGTAGAGTGGGGAGTATGCGGCGAATATCGCGGCTCCGCCTCGGCACAAGGTTACACCCTCCCCGACGGCACTCCCTTAAATCTCTCCGATAAAGACCAGAAGTGGAGTTGTTTAAACCAAATTAAATAGCTATAACGCAAATGATTACAGGAGAAGAAATGGAAACGAATAAAAATAATAGTACTGAAAATCAGAATCAGTCAATTGATTTATCAGAAACAGCCGTGAGCGATGCCGCTACATTGGGGAATAGTGAAAGTTCTATTATTTCATCATATACAGTTGATGATAGAAAACGTAGCAAAATAGGGTTGGCGATATATTCATTTTTCAAGCGATTGTTTGATTTCGTTTCGTCCTTGCTTGTAAGCATATTGTTGCTGATACCGATGGTTATTATCGGGATGATTATAGTATGCAAAGATAAGGGCAGCCCCTTCTATAAGCAAAAGCGATTAGGTAAAAGTACTAAAAAAGAACTGTACCATACCATAGGCATTTATAAGTTCCGCAGTATGAAGAAGGGCGCAGATAATTTAGAGGAAATGCTTACTCCGGAACAGTTGGAGGAATACAGGCGTGAGTATAAGCTCAAGGATGACCCTCGCCTAATAGGATATAAAAATGCTGGTGACGGTGAAAATGGAAGGTGTTTTGGCGCTAAGATTCGCCAGATGTCTATAGATGAATTGCCCCAAATATTTTTCAATATTTGTGTGCTGGGTAATATGTCCGTTGTGGGTCCCAGACCTATATTGCAGCAGGAACTTGAAGAAAATTATACGGAGGAGGAACGCAAGTTAATTCTCTCCGTCAAGCCCGGTTTAACGGGCTATTGGCAGGCCTATGCGCGCAATAATGCCACTTATGAGAGTGGTGAGCGCCAAAAGATGGAGCTTTATTACATATCACATAGGTCATTTTGGCTTGATTTAAAAATCATTTTTAAGACAGTCATTTCGGTAATTAAACGCGACGGGGCAGAGTGATGTCGGAAAATAAAATTATTCGTATAGCACAGATTGTAGGTAGTATGAATAGTGGCGGGGTGGAGAGCATGGTTATGAACTACTATCGCCATATTGATAGAACAAAAATACAATTCGATTTCATTGTGTTGGAAGGATCTACACACATACCAGACCAAGAAATTAAGTCGCTGGGCGGCAGGATATTTATAGTTCCAAGCTATAAGCATATATTTGCCTATCGAAAAGCGCTAAACAAACTTTTTACAGAAAATCATTATGATATAGTTCATTCTCATGTAAACAGCCTTTCGGTTTTTCCATTATCTGTTGCCAAGAAGGCTGGGGTGAAGGTTCGCATTGCTCATTCTCACTCGACCACTAATAAAAAGGAACACCTGAGGAATTTTATAAAAAATATCTTAAGACTGTTTTCCAAAAAATATGCCACGCATTATTTTGCCTGTTCAGAACTTGCGGGCAGATGGCTGTTTGGCGATAAAACTTTCGATAAAGGGCTTGTTACTATAATAAATAATGCCATCGACCTGGAGAAATTCGCATTCAACGAGCAGACCCGCGATATTATCCGCGCTGAATATGGACTTAAAGATAAGTTCGTTATCGGTCATATCGGCAGGTTTATGAGCCAGAAAAATCATGAACTTTTGCTTGAGGCATTTGCTGATGTAAAAAAAGAGCGTCAGGAAGCTGTTTTATTGTTACTTGGCGATGGGCCGCTCTTTGAGGATATGAAGAATAAGGCTAAGGAACTTGGTGTTGCGGATTCGGTTGTTTTTGCCGGAGTGAAAGACAACGCAAATGAATACTATTCCGCAATGGATCTGTTTGTTTTGCCTTCTTTGTATGAGGGGCTGGGGATGGTTTTGATTGAGGCTCAGGCAAATGGATTAAAATCTTTGGCTTCAGCTTCGGTTCCAAAAGCGGCAATGGTTATTCCAAAAGGAATAGATTTTTTGCCTCTTGAAAAAGATAGTTGGGTTCGCAGCATATGTGAATTTAATTCAGATGATATAGATCGCAGAAGCGGCTATATGAACATGAAAAATTCAATTTATGACATAAATTCTGAAGCTGAAAAGTAAACCAATAGATATATGGAGTTGGGTAATGAATCTTCAAAAAATTAAGTTAAAGTTGAAAACTAATAAAGTAACAGATGCTCTATCGCGAATTATATGTTCTCCATTTTTTTTGTTTGAGTATTGGCTTTCTGACAGAGAAGTAAAAAAGCGTAAGAATGGTAAATTTGATAGCGAATACACATGGTTAAGAGAATTAAAAAATAGTCATATAGGCGAGAGATGTTTTATTGTCGCTTGTGGCCCAAGCTTAACATATGATGACTTGGAACTTATCAAAGACGAATATACATTTGGTATGAATTCTGGAGTGCTAACTTTTAACAAAACAAATTGGCGCCCAAATTTTTATGCTGTGCAAGATGAATATGTCTTCAATAGATTACAAGTGGATATTCAAAAAGCGATGGACAGTAATGATTTAAAACTTGTAGCTGTTGATCAAATTATTCATAAAAAATTTAAAACTGATAATCAGTATAGAGTATTTTATTTGCATTTGTTGGATCACAAAATGTATCATCGTAAAGGTTTTGGTAAGTTCAAATATTCAGATGACGCTCATGCTTGCGTGTATGATGGGTATTCTATAACGATGTCGCTTATGCAAATAGCGGTATATATGGGGTTTGATGAAATTTATCTTTTAGGTTGTGATTGCAATTATAATCAACCTAAAACTCATTTTGTTGACTATGGCCATAAAGATCCTAAGTTTTCTATTATGGGTGACAAGATGATTCAGGCTCATTATGAATTTAAAAAGTTTGCTGACAAGTGTGGCGTAAAAGTGGTTAATTGCACTCGTGGCGGGATGCTGGAAGTGTACGAAAGGGAAACCTTGGAACAAATAATAAATAACTAAAGGAGGAATTATGAAAATTTGTTGTCTATTGACTGGCCGAGGAAATAATACATTAAAGGATAAAAACGTGTTAGATGTCTTAGGGCATCCGGTTCTTTATTATGGGGCAAATGCTGCAGTTAAATCTGGTATTTTTGATTCTTTTTACTGCAGTAGTGATGATGAGAAAATATTGAATGAAGCTGGAAAATTGGGGTTTAAACCTATTGTGAGACCTGCAGAGTTGGCTACTCCGAATGCTCAACATATTGACTGTATTTATCATGCTTTGGATTTTATGAAAAATGCAGGATATGTTCCTGATATATTATGTGTTTTATTAGCAAATAATGTGACTGTTACCGCCGATATGATTGAGGAGTGCAATAAAATCATATCGGGCGACATGCAAAATATTAGCGCGGTTGTTCCTGTCTATAATGATAATGATCATCACCCTTTGAGATGTAAAAAAATAGATAGTAAAGGAAATGTTGTAGCTTATGTCGATGGGGCTACAAATATTTCCACAAACAGGCAGGATTTACCTAAGTGCTATTTTTTAGCCCATAATTTTTGGATGTTAAATGTAAAAAAAGTGCTTGAACATGAACATGGGGATGCTCCTTGGTCTTTTCTCGGGAAAACAGTGAAACCATATGTAATAGAAGAGTCTATAGATATTCACGATAGTTTAGATTTAATTAAAGCTGCTTATTGGGTTCGTCAAAATTATAATGATTGATGTGGTTTGACATATTTATTATGAAAATATCGGTGGTTATGGCTCTTTATAATGGGAGCAGATTTATACTTGAACAAATGTTAACCATATTAGAACAAACACGTTTGCCGGACGAAGTTTATTTTTCCGATGATGGTTCACGCGATAATACTGTAGAGATAGTTCAAGATTTTATTAATGAACATAATCTTAGTGATAGTTGGCATATTCACGTCAATGAACAAAATAAAGGGTATGCTAAAAATTTTCTTAATGCATCAATGGCCGCAACAGGAGAAATTATATTTTTTTCCGACCAGGATGATTTATGGTTGCCTGATAAAATAGAAAAAATGTCGGTTATTATGGCGAATAATTCTAAGATAAATCTCCTATGCAGCAATCTGGAGCCTTTCTATACAGATAAAAACACCAGAAAGTGGAGTAAAAAAGATTTGGCGGATATGCGAAATGATGGGGTGTTGGAATATCGTTCGATAACTGGCAACTGCTTTCATATAGGTAGATCAGGTTGCACAATGTGTGTGCGAAAGTCTTTTCTTGAAAAAATTATAACATATTGGACAAGCGGTTGGGCTCATGATGATTTTGTGTGGAAAATGGCAATGTTGACGGACTCTATTGCCGTATATCAGTATGTGACATTAAAGCGGCGTATGCATTCAAATAATACAACTGTAATAAGGGTACGTACTAAAGATCATAGAATTAAACAATTAAATGAAATGTCTTTACAGCTTGAAGCAATAAAGTGTTTTTGTAAAGATAACGATATTACAGATAGCAAGAAAATTAATATTATCGAAAAGAATATCAGGTCTGTTTCGTTAAGACTTAAGGTAGTAAAAAATAAAAGTATATGTTCGTGGATAAGACTATTTTTTTGCTATCGTGATTGTTATCCAAGAATAAAGGGATTATATTTGGATTTATATCTTGCTCTATTTGGTACTTATAAAGGTGTGTAATAATAAGGTGAATTGATGGATAATATTATTGTTTTAATGTCAACATATAACGGTGATAAATATTTGCAACAGCAGGTTGATAGTATTTTAAATCAGAAAGGTGTTGATATAAAATTATATGTGCGCATTGATGGAGGGAATAGCCAAAATACTTTATCTATACTAAATAAAATAGCCGCTAATGATCATAGGATAATAATTTCAGCCGAAAGTAATATAGGATGTGCTAAAAGTTTTTGGAAAATGCTAAACGATTGTCCAAATGCTGATTTTTATGCTTTTTCTGATCAAGATGATGTGTGGTATGAAGATAAATTGGAATCTGCGATAAATATATTAAGGAGCCGCAATAATGCTATTCCTCAACTTTATTGTAGTAACGTTGATATAGTAAATGAAAATTTACAACCAATAGGGGGTGAAGTAGGAGGGTGTGCTTACGCGACTTATTTCCCAATGACATTTATAAAAAGTCTTGCGCCTGGGTGCACATTTGTTTTCAATGATGCTACAAGAAAGAAATGTATAGAGTATAATGACATGTTAGGAATCCATGATTGGACTATGACAAGAATTGTTTCATTGTTTGGTGAAATTTATTATGACTACAAATCACATATGGCATATAGGCAACATGGCAATAATGTAATAGGTGCAAGTACTTTGAGAAAGCGCCTTGGAAAATCTGTTTTTCGTTTGCTTAAAAATAGTTCTACAAGAATAATCGTGGCAGAAAAGATATTGTTAACATACAGCAATCAAATTAGCGATGATAAGCGAGAAAAGTTAATGAAGCTTATTAATTATAATAAGAGTTTTAAAACTAAGCTTAAATTAATTAAGGATAATGATTTTTTACCCAAATCTTTTTGGGAAAGAGTAGGGTTTAGACTGGTTATTTTACTTGGAAAAATATAGTTTGATTATCAAATGATTGAGTTATAATGCAATGATTGTTCTTTTTATTGTTCCAATATCAATAATATTTTTATGGGGAAATCGAAAGGTTAAATATAATAAATGGTTTTTAGTTCTGCTATTAATTATGTTAATTTTTATGGGCGGCAGCATTAAGAATCCAGATACCGGAGTGTACTATGACATTTATTATTCGGAAGATTTATTTACAAAAGATGTTCTGTTTGGAATAATAATGGTGACCTTTAGGTGGCTTGGTTTTAATGTAGATGAGTTCAGATTTATAATTTGCTTAATATCTTTATGTTTGTTGTATACAGTTGTTTTTAAATATACCCAAAGTCCTTTTGTTTTTTCATTGTTGTATTTAAGTTATCAGTATTTTATTGATATTGTACAGCTTCGTAATTTCTTTGGGATGTCAATAGTTGTATTTGCACTATCCTTTTTTTACGGTGGGACTAAAAAAAAGAAGTTTGTTGCAATATTTTTGATTGTATGCGCTGTTTTAATCCAAAAAACGCATCTTGTGATTCCTATATTTATGCTCGTGGCGCATTTTATGAGTAAAAACAAAATGTTCCGGAGTTTATTTATCATATTAAGTGTTGGGTTTGGTATAATTTGTTTATCACCATCAGTTATGAATTTAGTTTCAGCTGTGCTTGAAAAAATAGAACTTACAGGGTTAAATTCTTTTACTGAAAGAGTTACAAACTATGGGTGGATAGTATCTTGGGGTATTCATCTTAGTAGTTGTATTATATTGTATTATATAAAAACTATAATGTTCAAGTCATTAAATTTTGATAGATGTCGTTTAATGAATGCAATTTATTATATTAATTTGGCAAGCACTTGTTGCCTTTTCTTATATATAATAAATCCGACATTTATGAGAATTTTAAGGAATGTAACATTGTTGAATTTTATAATTATTGCGTATTATTTAGG
>CALVMT010000020.1 GCA_944347775.1 uncultured Clostridia bacterium
CTCGTGAGCGCTTATTTATAATACCAAACACTTCTCTTCCTGTCAACACTTTTTTTCCCTTTTTTTTTTATTTTTATATTATTCCCTCTTCTCCCTCTTTTCTTTCGATATTCCTCTGAATCTTACCCCCATTTCCCTTGCTTATCTTACACTTTTCCTTACCTCCCCCTTTTTATCATATAAAAATTAATAAACAAAAATGGATATCGCTTTTATCACGATATCCATTTTGTTTATTAGATATTAGACGTAACAACTAATTTTTGCAACTCTTCGTTAACCTCTTCCAATATCATTAAGCTCTTATAGTTTTCTATTCGTTTTCTTTCGGGTTGGCGAGTAGAAATTGCGGCTCCGCACCCTAACACCGTAATACTGAATTCCTTCATCATCTCAAAAATTGCACGAACCGTTCCCCCACCTGCAATAAAATCATCAATAATAATGGTTTTTTGCCCTTCACTCACCGCTCGTTTTGCCAGAGACATTGTCTGAATACGCTTTGAGGAACCGGATATATAATTAATGGTAACAACAGAACCTTCCGTCACCTTATTCTCCTTACGAACAACAACAAGAGGGCGGTCAAACAATTTTGCTACTCCCATAGCCAACGGAATTCCTTTTGCTTCTGCGGTAATGATAAAATCGGGATTGGCGCGGCTGAAAAAACTCCATAAAATCCGGGAAAATTTATCGATATAATAAGGATTATAAAAAATATCCGCCGTATAAACATATCCTCCAGGCAAAATGCGGGAAGGCATTTGCATTTTCATTAAAATTTCCTTCATAACCTGTCTTTTTTCGGCATCACTAATAAAAGGAAGATAGCGCACTCCGCCACCAGCCCCCATCAGTACTTCGATTTCCCCCTGTCCGTACTTTTTCAACGTTTCTTTAATAATCGAAATGTCTTCGCTCAACGTTGATTTCGCAGAACCGAGGAGATCTGAAAAATAGGAAAGAGGATAAAGATGGTTTGGATGATTCGTTAAAATTGCACTAATAATACTTAAACGCTCTTTTCTGGTTGCAATGTCAATCATACAGGGTAACTCCGAATTTTTTTTTTTATTATTTCCATATATTTCGTATTTTATCATGCTTTTTCTTTAAAATCCAGTTTTTTTTCAAATTCATTGATTATTTGTTTACAATTTTAGTATAATAAGTAGTAATAAATTAGAGAAAATTATTTTTGGTTTTTGATTGAATTTGTATTTTTTCAAATCCGATCATAAAGAAAATATTTAATCGTAATCCTTGAGGAGAGTCTTATGTGTTCTGTTCAATTAACTGATTATAAAAACGGCCGGATTCATTTTATTGGCATTGGCGGTTGCTCGACAAGCGGGTTGGCGCAAATTTTAGTTCAAATGGGTTACCACGTTTCGGGATCTGACCGTTCCCAATCCCCATTTACCGATATTTTAGCGCAAAAAGGAATTCCATTTCATATCGGCCACCGTGCCGAATATGTAGAAGGAGCTTCACTTGTTGTCTATACTGCTGCAATTAAGCCAGACAATGTTGAATTTGCTTATGCAAAAGAACATAAAATCCCCATGCTGGAGCGCAGTGAATTACTTGGGCAAATCAGTAAAGACTACAAAACATGTGTCTGTGTATCAGGTTGTCATGGTAAAACAACAATTACATCCATGCTGGCACTTGTTACAACACCGCTTAATTCTTCAGTTCATGTTGGAGGAATGGTTGAATTTCTTTCGGGCGGCGTGCGTGCAGGCAGTCGTGATTTATTTATCACTGAAGCTTGTGAATATGTGCGCAGCTTTATGACCATGCATCCTTCATATATCATTATCAATAATATAGATGATGATCATCTGGATTATTATAAAGATTTAGATGAAATCAAACAAACATTTTTGGATTTTACCAATCTCATGCCTAAAGATGGTATTCTCTTTGCTAATGCGGACGATTCGAACACACGGGATATTCTTCCCAAAGTCACCCATAAAATTATCACCTATTCCATTTCCGGAAATGGGGATTATTCCGCTTGTCATATTTCATATGATGATTTAGGGAATCCCGCATTTGATATTTATCATAAAGGCGAGAATCTCGGCCGCATCGAGCTGCATGTTCCCGGATTACATAATGCGGAAAATGCATTAGCCTGTGCGACATTATGTCATAAAGTTTTTCGGATGGATATTGCAGACATTAATGCTGCTCTGGCCAATTATCATCTGGCTGGCCGTCGGTTCCAACTGATCGGCGAAAAAAACGGAGTAAAGATCTTCCACGATTATGCTCATCATCCAACGGAAATCAAAGCTTGCCTTGCCGCCGCAAAAAAGTATCCACATAAGAAAATGTTTGTCCTTTTCCAATGCAATTCTTACACCCGTGCCAAGACATTGAAAGAAAAATATGCTTTAGCCTTTGAAGATGCCGATGTTGTCATGATGCCAGATATATATCCTGGCAGAGATATCGATCGTGGCGAAATCCATGCAACTGATGTTGTTCAATTAATTAATGCGCATTCTCATAATTGCCTGTATTTACCCACATTCTCTGATATCAAAACCTATTTACAGGCAAATTGGCAGCCAGGAGATATTGTTGTGACTCTTGGTTCCGGCGATGTCAATAAGCAGCAGATGGTTTTGTTGGAAGATTAATCAGATGATTTACCAAGCCGTTCCGTTTTATTTCGGAACGGCATTTTCATCTATTGGTTTCCTATATTTTACATCATAAAAGCGCTTCCTGGTTGTGAAGCGCTTTTAATCTCTTCTTTTGGATTCAAGCTTTTGCAAAATATCCGAAAAATATACAGGCAACGGTGCATCAAAACACATCTGCTCCCCCGTAATGGGATGATATAGTTCGAGTCGTCCGGCATGAAGCATCTGTCCCTGCGTTTCGAAAGGTGCTTTTTTTCGTGTATAAAGCGGATCTCCAACAATTGCAAACCCTTTATATGCAAAATGCACCCTGATCTGATGTGTTCTCCCCGTTTGCAGGCTTGCCTGCATCAGCACATATTCCCCATAGCGTGCCAAAACAGCATACTCCGTTACCGCATTACGGCCGCCTTGCACAACCGCCATTTTTTTCCGATCCTTTGGATGACGACCAATCGGCGCATCGATCACGCCCCGATCCGTTCGGACATTGCCAAAACATAGAGCTTTATAAATGCGATGCGCTTTTTTCTCACGAATTTGCTCTGCAAGATTGATATGCGCCGTATCGGTTTTTGCCACAACCAAAAGCCCTGTAGTATCTTTATCCAGTCGATGAACGATTCCGGGGCGCAAAGGATCTCCATTGCATGAAGATAATGGGCAACCATATCCCAGAAGCGCGCTAACCAATGTTCCCTGCTCATTGCCGACTGCCGGATGAGTAACCATCCCCTTAGGCTTATTGACAATCAGCATCACTTCATCCTCATAAACAATATCCAACGGGATATGCGCCGGCACAGGAAGATGTTCTTGCTGTTGTGGCAGATAAAGCAT
This sequence comes from uncultured Clostridia bacterium, assembly GCA_944347775.1. Lineage (GTDB taxonomy): Bacteria > Bacillota > Clostridia > Christensenellales > Christensenellaceae > QANA01. The sequence continues at coordinate 3,507 of CALVMT010000020.1, forward strand.
AATCTCACTTCCAGCTCGGGGGCGATATGCTGCCTGTACCGGTTTCCCGTCAACAAGAACCAACCCCTTGTCCAAAATTTTCTTGCAAAAAGAACGACTGTATTCCGGCATCATGATTTGCAAACATTTATCCATACGCGGCGCATTTTCGGGTGCAATCAAACGGCGAACGTTATCCATCTTTTTAACCGCACACAGGCCGATTCTGCTCCGGCATATCCTGCGGCATTTTACTGTCTTTTTGAAAATGATCTGCCTCAAGGAAGATAAGAGCCATCACAAGCAGAACTGCCCCCATCGTTATGCAAATATCGGCAATATTAAATACCGCAAAGTCAACAAATTTAAACTCAATAAAGTCGACAACAAAACCATAAAACGCGCGATCAATAAAATTACCGATTGCTCCCGCCGCGATAAGCGCCAGAGAAATATTCGACAGCTTGCTAAACATCTTATGATAACGACAAAGAATCACTAACAAAACAATCGACATCAATCCTGAAAAAATCGCAAGCAAAACCGTATTTTCTCCAAGCATGCCAAACGCCGCGCCCGTATTTTCCACATAAGAATAGTTCAGCACACCTTCGATAATCTCCACTGATTGCCCATATAAATTTGATGATATCCAGGCCTTGCTTAACTGATCTGCTGTAATGCCCAATATAATAATGATAAGTTCCACCATAGTTTTTCTATCAGCCCATAATCAGATACGCATTGATAAACATATCAATATCACCATCCATAACAGCCGTAATATTCCCCGTCTCGGCAAGAGTACGATGGTCTTTGACCAACGTATATGGATGGAATACGTAGCTACGGATCTGACTCCCCCACTCGATCTTTTTTAATTCACCTTTGATCTGCTGCAATTCAGCCAAGCGTTCGGCTTCCCGCACTTCAGCAAGCTTCGAGCGCAACATAATTAAACACTGTTCTCTGTTTTGAATTTGAGAACGTTCATTTTGACACTGTACAACAATGCCAGTCGGAATGTGTGTCATTCTGACTGCAGAATCTGTTTTATTAACATGCTGACCGCCCGCGCCTGAAGAACGGTATGTATCAATTCGAACCTCGTCCATATTAATCTCAAAATCGGTATCCTCTGCAAGTTCCGGCGTTACATCTACCGAAGCAAACGAGGTATGCCGGCGGGCAGCAGCATCAAACGGAGAGATGCGCACAAGACGGTGTACACCTTTTTCACTGCGCAGATAGCCGTAGGCATTAAGCCCCTGGATCAACAGCGTCACGCTCTTTACGCCGGCTTCTTCGCCTTCAAGGAAATCAAGTACCTTAACATTATAGTGATGGCGTTCCGCCCAACGCGTATACATCCGATAAAGCATAGATGTCCAGTCCTGAGCCTCTGTACCGCCGGCTCCCGCATGTAATGCAATAATCGCGTTATTCTTGTCGTACGGTCCACTTAAAAGCGCGCTTAGTTTAAACGCTTCCGCTTCTTTATGCAACATTTCTCCCAAATGTTGAATATCTTCATCTAGGCTATCATCCGCTTCCTCTTCCGCCAACAATAACATTGTTTCTAATTCGTCGGCCATTCCCTGGAGTTGCCGATTTTTCTCCAGCGTTTCCTCCAGTGGTCGAATCTGTTTATTCACTTTGTTTGCCTGTTCAACATCATCCCAGAAACCGGGTTGTTCCATCTTTGCTCGCAATTCAGCCAGTTGCTTTTCCATTGATGCGAGGTCAAAGTGATTCACCTGCCTCTTTCAGCATAGTCTTCGCATCTTGCAATAATGTTTTATATCCATCGAGCTGGATCATGCTGTTAGTCACCTCTTTCAATTAATCATTTTATTTTATACATCCTCAGCGGATATACATTACAATTAAACTTAAACCTGCTTGCCATGGCAGTTTTTATATTTTTTCCCACTGCCACATGGGCATGGGTCATTCCTGCCAGGCTTAAGCGGCGCTTTTTTTGCGCGTTTTACATCATCCCGATAATTGGCGCTAAGTGAAGTTTCTTCCTTTTTGCGTTCCACTTTCTGTCCGGGTCGGACATGATAAAGCATGCTTATCGTCGCCTTTCCAATATTGTCTATCATTTCCTCAAACATATCAAAACCTTCTTTTTGGAAAGCCACGACTGGATCAGTATGCCCATAAGAGCGCAGCCCAATACCTCTGCGCAGCTGATCCATTGCATCGATATGATCCATCCACTTTTCATCTACCGCTCGCAGCAACAGCACGCGTTCTATTTCTTTGATATCTCCGCCTGCTTCATGGAATTCTCTTTGCTTAAGCAAATAAACTTTTTCTGCGATTTCCTGCAATTCCTGCTTTATGTTTTGTCTGTTTTCATATAAGAGTGGTGTGCGAATCAACTCCCTCAAGTTTGCCACACCCAATACTTCGGCAACCGATCTGATCAACGCCTCCCCATCAAACGCCTCTGCGCCCTGAACACACTGCGCATCGACAAGGCCATCCAAAAGCGTACGACGCATCTGCATAATTGTATCAGAAATATCTTCGCCAAGCAAAACTTTTCTTCGTTGCGAGTAAATGACTTCGCGCTGCTTGTTCATGACATCATCATATTTCAGCACATGGCTCCGCGCTGCAAAATTCCGTTCCTCAATTCGCTTTTGTGCACGTTCAATCTGTTTACTCAGCATTTTATACTGCATGGGGACCGCTTCACCTTTAGTCATGCTCTGCATAATCCCCTGCATACGCTCTCCGCCAAACAACCGCATTAGGTCATCTTCAAAAGCTACATAAAATTTCGATGCACCGGGATCTCCCTGACGCCCGCTGCGGCCGCGAAGCTGATTATCAATCCTGCGGCTCTCATGGCGTTCTGTCCCAATTATATACAAGCCTCCGGCAGCCAACACCTTTTCCCTGTCGGCATCTGTTTCCTTTTTATAAGTTTCATAAAGATGGCGATAAACTTTTCGAGCTTCAATAACATCACTATCATTGCTTTCCATCAGCATGGACGCAGAATAGATCATTTCTTCATCATAACCCTGACGTCGCATTTCGAATTTTGCCAAATAATCTGCATTCCCGCCTAAAATAATATCCGTGCCGCGTCCAGCCATATTTGTCGCGATGGTTACTGCACCAAATTTACCTGCTTGGGCAATAATATATGCCTCTTTTTCATGATTCTTTGCATTTAATACTTCATGACGCACTCCGCGCCGGCGCAACATTGCGCTCAGTTTTTCGCTGTTTTCTACGGAAACAGTGCCAACAAGCATAGGACGCCCGGATTGATGTACTTCACAAATTTCCTGTATTACCGCCTCAAATTTTTGCGCCTGCGTGCTGAGCACAACATCCGGCTTATCTTCCCGAATCATCGGTTTATGCGTAGGAATTTCCACAACACCAAGGTTGTAAATCCCTTCAAATTCAGCTTCCTCTGTCTTGGCTGTTCCCGTCATCCCTGCCAGTTTATCATACATGCGGAAAAAATTTTGGAAAGTAATCGTCGCAAGAGTCTTGGATTCATTTTTAACTTTTACATTTTCTTTTACTTCAATTGCCTGATGAAGTCCGTCAGAATAGCGCCTACCTACCATTAACCTGCCGGTAAACTCATCAACAATTAAGATCTCTCCGTTTTGCACAACATAGTCGATATCTCTTCGCATAATATAATGCGCGCGCAGCGCCTGATTTATATGATGATTTAATGTTGTGTTTTCTATATCGCTCAGATTTTGTAGTCCAAAATAGTTTTCTGCCTTGGCAATTCCCTGTTCGGTGAGGTTAATTGTCTTCTGTTTTTCCTCAATTTCGTAATCCTGCCCTTCACGCAGTGCCCGCACAAAGGCATCTGCTTGTGCATACAGCGCAGAGCTATCATCACCCGCGCCGGAAATAATCAGCGGAGTACGCGCTTCATCGATCAAAATAGAGTCAACTTCATCAACAATTGCATAATGCAGTTCCCTTTGCACAAGATCCTGCTGATAAACTTTCATATTATCGCGCAGATAGTCAAAACCAAATTCATTATTGGTCCCGTAGGTAATATCCGCCCGATAAGCCTGTTGCTTTTCACGAATAGAAGCATCTCTTTCCAGCAACCCTACGCTAAAACCTAAAAAGCGGTATAATTTCCCCATCCACTCGCTGTCTCTTCTTGCCAGATATTCATTTACCGTAACAACATGAACACCTTTCCCACAAAGTGCGTTTAAGCAAACCGGTAATGTTGCCGCAAGCGTTTTTCCTTCGCCTGTTTTCATTTCAGCAATATCCCCGTTATGCAGAATAATTCCACCCAGGATCTGAACATAGTAATGCTCCATACCCAATACACGGCGAGCCGCCTCCCGTACCTGCGCAAAAACTTCAGGTAAAAGGTCATCTAGGCTTTCGCCCGACTGCACCCTGTTCTTAAATTCCTGCGTTTTGGCAGCCAATTGTTCATCACTCAGTTCAATATATCGTTCTTTAAGAGCGACTACACGGTCAGCCTGTTTTCTGGCTCTTTTCAGAAACTTATCCTCACGTTGAAATAAACCCATAATTTCCTCACTTGATCAGATTCTCTTTATTCTACCATCTTTATTGTGCAGTTTCAACGCACTATCCGATTTGAAATGTAATTGCTTTGTAAATATTCTCTATTTTGATCAAAATCTGTGCAAATAAAAAAGGCATCACTTGATGCCTTTCTATTCTTATTCATATTCCGGTTCCAACAGACCGTAATTTCCATCTCTTCTCTTATAAAGCACATTCGTCTGCCCCGTCTGCGCAGAAACAAACACAAAAAATGCATGACCAAGCAATTCCATCTGCAGCTCTGCTTCTTCAAGGCTCATTGGCTTGATGGGATAAGTTTTGCGACGAACCAACTTTGCTTCTTCTTCTCCCATCAGAGGTTCCTCTTCATAAACCGGTTCTTCATAAGAATAAGCTTTTTCGTGCAGATCTTTTTCCAGGCGTGTGCGATGGCGGCGAATCATCCTTTCCAGTTTCTTCAGCGCAGCATCTATTGAACTGTAAAGATCTCCGCTGGATTCCTCCGTCCTGAGTAAAATCCCATCAAAAAAAGGAACCGTCACTTCTGCGATGTGCCTGCTCTTTTCGATCGAAAGCATAACAATAACCTCAGTATCATCTTTAAAGTAACGCTCTAATTTTTTTGCCTTTTTCGTTACAATATTTTCAAAATATTCCGAAACTGCCATACCTTTGCCTTTGATCGTCAGCAACATATACTTATCCTCCTTCATCTGCATCTATACGAATTATTTTTTCATTCGTATATATTATTATTTCAACAAACAAGAGAGATAATCCTCTTTTTCACCGACCAATTTCAAAATTTTTTAAAAACTTTTCTTTTGGCTGACCTGATCTTTTCCCCCACACTCGCCGCCTGGAAGGTTCGCTCCTAAAGACTTTGCTTCCCCACTACTACCTCTCTCGAAAATGTTCATTCGGGCGGACTTACCTCTAAAACGCACCATGCTCCCCGAAATTTTTTCGGGTTACGTGGATCGCTTTGCCTGCGTCTGGCATCGACTTCCAATCACAGACCCAAAAGAAAAGCTCTTCTTTTATTATACCACTTTCCCATTAAAATACAATTACTGGCTTCCTTCAGGAAATTCGGGCGCCGCCACTGCAAAAGCCGCACACACAACCTGAGCGCCCGCCTTTTTAATTAAAGCTGCGCATTGCTGTATTGTTGCACCGGTCGTGACCACATCATCGATTAACAGAATATGTCTGCCTTTTATCCAAGAGACAGATTCCATTTTTAAATCAAATGCATCTCTTACATTTTCTTCTCTGACTTCGTGAGGTAAATGCGACTGTGTCCTTGTATTGCGATTCCGTTCCAGCAAATCAAAACATGGCCGTTTTGAGAGCTGCCCAATTTGTTCTGCCAAAAGTTCTGCCTGATTAAAACCACGTTGTTTTAATCGTTTGGGGTGTAGGGGGACAAAAGACACCGCCTCAAACCGCTCTTTCTGTACAGCTCGCCAAATCATGCGCGAAAGATAGCCTGAAAGCCATCGTGCCCCTTCAAATTTAAACGCCTGAACAATCCAACTTGCCAATTGATTATAATGGTATGCTCCGCAACAGGCAAATGAATATTTCACCCGTCCAAACACCTCATAGCGTTTCAAAAACTTCGCACATGTCGGGCATACTTCTCCTTGCGGCAGCTCTTTTCCGCAATAAACACATACCGGAATCTCAGGAAACAGTAAGGGCATTGGCTTTCCCTCCTTATCAATCGCCTTCAGAGAAGATATCTATCAAATCATCGTATTGAGGAATTTCTTCTCGAAACAGCCGTCTGCCAGATTGCGCATCCTCTATCAACGCGCGTTCTTTTTTTATTTCGTGATCAAGCGCAGTATAGCGCAGAGAAACTTTCGCATTATCGATCATATTACGAACCGTGCTTTCCCGCCCAATAATAATCAACTTCTTTTTTGCACGTGTAATTGCTGTATATAATAAATTCCGTGTAAGAAAATCACTGTATCCGTAGCATAACGGCAGTATTACCGTATCAAACTCACTTCCCTGGCTTTTATGTACGGTTATTGCATAAGCATGCTCAATTTCATTTAACTCGTCAAATGCATACTCGGCAACACGTTCCTCATCGAAAAGAATGCGCACGGTGCGCTCCTCCGGGCAAATGCGCTCTATACGCCCTACATCGCCGTTATATACGCCTTCGCTTCGCGTCAAAACCGCAGACGCACCTGCAATATACCAGCTTTTATTATAATTATTAACGATTTGCATTACTTTATCGCCTTCACGAAACAGATTTTCGCCAAAGCTGACTTCTTGCTTATCCATAAGCCGAGGATTTAGCCTTTCACGCAACTGCCGGTTGATGTAGTGTACGCCGATAGTCCCTTTTTTAACGGGACATATTACCTGTAGCTGCTCCGGGGACTTTGCCAGTTTAATCTGTTCCATATAACAAGAGATCAATGTCTTTAACGCCTCATCTGCATTGTCGGCAGGAATAAATACAAAATCCCCTGCGCGAAACAAATCAACAGCCTCTCCCTCATTCACTTTATGTGCATTTAAGACAATATTCCCTCCCGAACGAAAAACTTCATTTAGGACAGTCGATGGCGCAACCTTGCTTGCAATAATATCTTTTAACACATTTCCCGGGCCAACAGAAGGCAATTGGTCTGCATCTCCGGTAAGGATCAAGCGTGTCCCCGGTTCAAGCGCCGCAACCAGCCCACGCATTAAAAAAATATCTACCATCGAAGATTCATCAATAATGACGGCATCCGCCTCCAATGGATGATCTTCATCCCGGCGAAACAAACTAAAATCCGACTCGCTTTCTTCTGCGGCTTCCGCACCATACTCCAACAAGCGGTGAATAGTCTTTGCCTGCCTGCCCGTCGCGCTTTCCATACGCTTGGCAGCGCGCCCGGTAGGTGCAGCTAGCATTGTTACAACGCCGCTGCGCTCAAAAATTTTCAGCACTTGGTTTAGAATTGTCGTCTTGCCTGTACCGGGGCCACCGGTAATAATACAAACAGGAGAAGTAACCGCCATACGCACAGCCGTTTTCTGCTCGTCGGAGAGCATTTTTTCTTCGGCTAAAACGCGTTCAATAACTTCCTGAGAAACCTGCATTTTGGGCACTGCTTTAGAAAGCCCAACCAATTTATAGGCAATATATGACTCGGTTAAAAAAGCAGTGCTATCTGCTACCGCACGTACAGCATTATAATTGTTTTCCGCGACATAACCGGAGGCAATCAATCCCTTCAATCCCTCTACAACCTCTTGTTCATCGACCTGAAGAAATTGCGCCGATTGGCGGATCAGCATCGTTTCAGGGAGGCAGGTATGCCCCGATTGCATAGCGCGGCTTAATACGTAACGGATAGCACTTTGCGTGCGTAAAGAAACATATTGTTCTCTACCCAATTTTTCCGCAATACGGTCTGCTTTTACAAACCCGATCCCCTTGACATCGTCCATCAGGCGATATGGATTTTTTTCGATTAAAAACGGTGCACCGCTACCGTAAGCTTCATATGCAATCATCGCCTCTTTAACGGTCAACCCCATTTTTTGCAGCTGCATGACCACCCCACGCACCGCTTGCATCCTGATAAAATCCTCATGGATTTTCATTGCCGCCCGCGCGCTGATTCCTTTTATTTTTGCAAGCTGCTCGGGTTTATTTTCAATCACGGAAAATGTCTCTTCATGAAACATCTCTACAATCTTTTGCGCAGTAGATTCTCCAATTCCCCTGATCAAACCACCGGCTAAAAACATACAGATACTTTCATCGCCTTGAGGCATCTGCGACTCCATTCCCGTCACCTTAAATTGTCGCCCATAATTTTTATGTGTCGTATACCCTCCGTAAAAACGAACATATTCCCCAGGCTGGATAAGCGGAATGCTTCCCACACAGACAATTAAGTTTCCTTCTGTTTCCAGTTCCAGCACCGTATATGAATTATGTTCGTTTCTATAAATGATATCGACTACAGTGCCTTCGATATATGACAATGTTTATCCTTCCTCTTTTAACTCACCCACCATGTCCAGTCGTTCCCATGGCAAATCCAGATCTTTTCTCCCAAAATGACCGTAGGCAGCTACAGGTGCATAGGAAATATTACGCAAATTCAAGCGTTCAATAATTGCTGCCGGGCGCAAATCAAAATGTCTGCGCACCATCTGAGCCAGTTGCTCATCATTCAGCTTGCCTGTCCCAAAAGTTTCTACAAATATACTGACCGGCTGCGCCACACCAATTGCATAAGCAAGCTCCAATTCACATTTATCCGCCAAGCCTGCCGCAACAATATTTTTTGCAACATATCTGGCTGCATAAGCTGCACTACGATCGACCTTTGTCGGGTCCTTACCTGAAAATGCCCCGCCGCCATGCCGGCCATAACCTCCATAAGAATCGACGATAATCTTCCTGCCGGTAAGCCCTGAATCCCCTTTGGGCCCACCTACAACAAACCGCCCCGTAGGATTAATCAGGATCTTGGTTTGTTTGTCCATCATGGAGGGATCTATCGTCTTTTTGATCACTTCTTCATAAATGCCTTCCTTCAGCTGCGCATAAGACACCTCTTCAATATGCTGCGAAGAAACAACAATAGTCTCGATACGTTTGGGTTTACCGTTTTCATATTCAACTGTTACTTGAGCCTTACCGTCCGGCAAAATAAAATCCAATATTCCCTGTTTGCGAACCTGAGCCAAACGCCGTGTAAGGTCATGCGCTGCAGTAATGGCATATGGCATAAGTGTATCGGTTTCATTGCAAGCATAGCCAAACATCATTCCCTGATCACCTGCACCAATATCGTAAATTCCTTTGCCTCTGCTTTCCAACGCATCGTCTACACCCATTGCAATATCGGCCGACTGTTCATCGATGCAGACCAATACTCCGCAATTATCTGCATCAAAACCTGTCCTCCCGCCGGTATACCCAATCCGGCGGATCGTATCTCTGGCCACTTTTTGCATATCAACGTAACCTTTTGTCGTTATTTCTCCCATGACCAGCACAATGCCCGTATTTACCGCAACATCGCATGCTACACGCGCCTGTTTATCCTGTGCAAGTATTTCGTCAAGAATGCTATCAGAAATCTGATCGCAAATTTTATCCGGATGCCCTTCCGTTACAGATTCCGATGTAAATAATCTTTTCATAATTACCTTCTATCAATATCAATATTCTGTAAATTACATGCCCTACCAACTATAAAGTATAACGTAAAGTTATTCTTCTTGCAATCTCTTTTGCCTTATTATATACTAAATGAAAATTTTACGGAGAATAAATACGAATGAAACAGATTCTTGGAATGATGCGCCGCGCTTGCGACGCTTTTGATATGATTGAGCAGGGCGACCGCATAGCCATTGGCGTTTCCGGGGGAAAAGATTCCATGCTTTTATTATATGCCATGGGGTTGTACCGCCAATATATCAAAAAAGATTTTTCTTTTCTTTCATTGACGGTAGATATTGGTTTTGAAGGATTTCGTTCAAAAGAGATTGAAGCTTTTGCCGATTTTCTCGGTATAGAACACCATACGGAAAAAACGCAGATCAACCAGATTGTCTTTGAGACACGCCATGAAAAAAATCCATGTTCTCTCTGTTCCAAAATGCGCAAAGGCGCATTATACGATGCTGCTGTTCGTCTCGGCTGTAACAAAGTTGCTTTCGCCCATCATCTGGAGGACCTGCTTGAGACTTTTATACTTAGCTTTGCCTATGAAGGGCGATTAAGCACTTTTTCTCCTGTCACACAGTTATCCCGTACGAAAATTACCCTGATCCGCCCCTTTATTTACTTACCGGAAAAAGATATTATTGCCGCAGTGCGAAAAAAAACCATTCCCGTCTATAAAAACCCCTGCCCCGTTGACGGAAACACCAAAAGAGCCATCGCACGGGAATTGATCAACACATTGACAAAATATAATCCCGATGCAAAAAAAAGTATGCTTGCCGCCATCAGAAGTGCAGGAAACTACAATTTTTTTGATTTACCTTCGGGTTTTCGACAAATGCTTTTTTCTCATTCGTCGGAAACCGAACATTAAAAATTATTTCCTTATTTTTGATAAGATATGTTTTCGCCCAAAATAAATGTAACATAAAAATCTTTAAACAAGGGCTTTCTTCATGTTCTCTGGTTGTTTATCTCTTTTTTTCGGTTGCCAGAAAAAAGCGGACATGCTACACTGAATTTATCCTGATTTGAAAACCGAAAGGAGTCATTGAGATGTATGATTTTTCTTCATTAATCGACGCCGCACTTTTGCCTTATACACAGATAATGCTGAAGGCAGAGCGTGACCTTTGGGCTCATCCGCAGACAGGCTACCGTGAATGGTATGCCAGCAACTATTTAAAAGAACACTTTGAAAAACTCGGCTATCAACCTGTTATGGCAGGAAATATACCTGGTTTTTATGCAGATTTTCATACAGGGCGTCCAGGTCCCATGATTGCCATCTTTGTCGAAATGGACAGCTTGATCTGCGCCAATCACCCTAAAAGCGATCCGCAAAGCGGTTATGTTCATGCCTGCGGACACCATGCTCAATGCGCAGCACTTCTCGGCATCGCCGCTGCCGTCTTGGCTCCTGAAATAAGAGACAGACTGAGCGGTACCGTACGCTTTATCGCAGTTCCGGCAGAAGAACTTCTAGAACTCGGCTACCGTAAAAAGCTAAAAGAGCAGGGCATTATTAAATATTTTGGAGGGAAAGTCGAGTTTCTTTACCGTGGTTATTTGGATGGTGTAGATGCGGCATTTATGGTACATTCATCATGTTCAAATAAGTTGCTCACCTTCCCCGTGGGATCCAACGGCTGCTTCAGTAAAAATATTACCTATCACGGAAAATCTGCCCATGCAGGTGGCGAACCACAAAATGGTATAAATGCTCTGTACGCCGCAAATCTCGGGCTTCATGCAATTAACGCTTTGCGCGAAACTTTTGTAGACGACGATCATATCCGGGTACACCCAATTATTACAGCAGGCGGTTCCGCCGTCAATGCTATCCCCGAAACCGTCGCTATGGAAAGCTATGTCCGCGGCGCAACATTGGAAAGTATTGTCTCCGCCAACGAGAAAATCAACCGTGCAATTGCCGCCTCTGCCCTTGCACTTGGTGCCAATGTGACAATTTCTGATCTGATGGGTTATTTCCCTCTCAAACCTAATGAAGAAATGAAGCAACTTGGCTATGAAATTGCCAGGCGCTTATATGGAGCAGATCAAGTAGAGCTTTCAGCAACCTGGGATACGGGCTGTACGGATATGGGAGATATCGCTAGCGTTATGCCAGCCTTGCATCCGTATATTGCCGGCGCTGTCGGGCATGGCCACGGTGCAGATTATGATATTCAGGACCCACATAAAGCAGTAGTCGAATCAGCTAGATTTCAAACTGCATTTCTCTGTGCCCTATTGGAAAACGGCGGTAGCGAAACAATAAAAATCAAACAAAATGCCAAACTGCTTTTTTCCAGCTATGCCGACTATTTCCGCACGGTAGATGCACTAGAAATGGAACAGGAAGCCATTAATTATATCCGGGATGGCGAGGCGCATGTCCGCTGGAAAAAATAAACAAACTGAACACGAAAGAAGGGAATAATATGTTTTATCAGAGAATAGGAGATACTTACGTATTGCGCTTAGAAAAAGGTGAAGAAATACTTACCTGCATCAAAACCGTATGTCAAAAAGAAAAAATTTTTTCCGGCTATATTACCGGAATCGGCGCCAGCAATCATGCTATAATCGGTCTATATAAACCAGATACAAAGCAGTATGTCTGCGCAACATTAAAAGAAGATATGGAAATCACTTCGTTAACGGGTAATGTTTCTCGTATGAATGACGAAGTCTATTTACACTTGCATGCGACATTTGCTAACGAACAAAATGTCGTCAAAGGTGGTCACCTCAACGAGGCTTTTATCAGCGCGACAGCGGAAATTTTTATTGTACCCACTCCTGGTTCGATTAACCGCTATTTTGACGAGCAAATCGGTCTTAATCTGATGATTCTGGAATAACCGCGGTAATTTCATTTCGGTGTTCCTGTTTTTTGTGGTTTCATCAAAAACCGGAAGAAGATATATTTTCTTCTTCCGGTTTTTTATTTCTTTTTTTCATTAGTTTCTGCTTCAACCGGAAAGATTGCAGTAGCCAGACGAGCAAACTCCTCAGGGCAAAGTGTTTCTGCGCGGCGTGTGGCATCTACTCCGGCTTTGATAAAAATCTCCTCTGCCTGATGCGCCTTTATTCCAAAAGATGCTTTTAAATTATTAGATAGTGTCTTTCTACGCATTGCGAATAAACCGCGCACCGTCTTGGCATAGGCCGTACGACCGACATTCAAACAGGGAGAAGGCATGAATTGCACTATAGCGGAATCCACATCCGGAGTCGGCATAAAGCAGCGTCTGCCTACCGGAAACAAGACATCCGTTGCACCATAGTAGGCTACCGAAGCTGTTAAAGCGCCATAATTTTTGTCTCCCGGAGACGCAGTTAATCTGTCGGCCACTTCCTGCTGCACCATGGCCGTAAAACGCTGTATGCCAGCAGAACTTTCCAATACTTTTAAAATACATTTTGCCGTAATATAATAGGGCAAATTTCCCGCCACACAAAACGGTTTCCCCTCAAAATAGGCCGAGGCAATCTCTTGCAGATCAACTTTAAGAAAATCAGCATGAATTACTTCCACCCGATTATTACCCGCCATAACTTCTTGAAGCACACCAAGCATTCCCCGATCAATCTCAATCGCAACGACCTTACCAGCACGTTTAGCCAGTTGTAAAGTCAAGGCGCCGGGCCCCGGCCCGATCTCTAAAATATTTCCACCAGGTTCTACCGCTGCCAGCGCAATCTTTTCCACAATATTCTGGTCGATTAAAAAATTTTGGCCTAGACTTTTGAGCGGCGCGATTCCATGCCTTTTCAACAAAGCATTAAGTTCGCACGGGGAATAGAGATTTTCCATAAAATGTCTCCTCATTAATATAGCCCCCAAAAAGGGGGCTATTCACTTCAATTTCATTTTAATTAATATTTATCGTAATAACCTTCGCCACGGCGATAATCATAATAGACGGTTGTCCCATAGATATCAATATTATCAAGCGATTTACCTGTACCAATTGCCACGCAGGAAATCGCATCATCCGCTACATAGCATGGAATCTTAGTACGCTCAGAAAGGAGCCTGTCCAATCCGTAAAGCAACGCTCCGCCGCCTGTCATACAGATGCCGTTTTCCGCAATATCCGCAGCCAGTTCCGGTGGCACCTTTTCCAAAACACTGTGTACCGTTTCCATAATCAGGTTCAAGGGTTCCTGGAAGGCTTCAATGGTTTCGTTCGAACTGATGGTAATCGTCTTAGGTAAACAGGAAACCAGGTTTCGCCGTGTCACCTCCATATAAGCTTCTTCTCTTCTCGGATAAGCAGAGCCAATATTAATTTTTATCTCTTCA
>CALVMT010000021.1 GCA_944347775.1 uncultured Clostridia bacterium
AAATTTGGGGTTACGATTATGGCGGCGGAACGCGTACAGTTGATGTTCATATCCAGACGCTCAGGCAAAAACTGGGCGAAGGCGGCGCTCAGATCCAGACTGTGCGCGGAGTAGGCTATAGAATGCGGGATGAGTTATGAAAAAACGGATATTTAAAATGATGATGCTTGTCGCGGCTCTGGTATTGATCGTTTCGATGGGAGCAGTATTGTTTTTTACCTATCATTATTTTGAGACGCGCAGCATGGCAATGATGCAAAACGAAGCGGATTATATTGCACACGCACTTAAGACGCAGGGAATATCATATTTTACCGGGCTTAATCCGAAAAACCGCGTTACCTGGATTGCGGCAGACGGAAATGTTCTTTACGATAGTGATGCTGATGCTGCGGCAATGGAAAATCATGCCGACCGCCCGGAAGTGCTGGAAGCGCAAAAAAATGGTGTAGGGTATGCGCAGCGCAATTCATTAACATTTGGATCTAAAACACTTTATTATGCAGTATTAATGGAAGACGGCAGCATCTTGCGCGTTTCCTGCGAGCAGAGAACGATTTATCAGTTGTTTTTGGATATGCTGGAGCTGATGTTGTGCATTATTGCTATTGTTTTGGCTTTTGGGGCAGTGCTTTCTTATAAGACGGCAAAGCGGATTGTCGCTCCTATCAATGAAATTGACCTTGAACACCCCGAAGAAAGCGAAACATATGACGAGCTTTCTCCGCTGTTGTACCGAATGATCAAGCAAAAGCATAATATTGCCGCTCAAATGAAAGCTTTGCGTGCGAGCCGCGATGAGCTGAATGCAATTATTAAAAATATGAGCGAAGGCTTCTTGCTGATCAATCGTGAAAAGAAGATTTTGGCGTTAAATGACAGCGTTTTGGAGTTGTTTGGCAAACCAAATGGAGAGATCATCGGTTCGCATATTATTGTGCTGAGCCGCAACGCGCAGTTACTCAGTGTCGTGGATCAAGCGCTCGAAGGAGAAAATGCCGAAGCGATAGTGCAGATTGGCACAAAAAGTTATGAACTGATGGGCAACCCGGTTGAAATAGAGGGGGTGCGCAACGGGGCGACTGTGTTTATTCTGGATGTGACGGAGCGCGCGCAGGCAGAGCAGTTGCGCCGCCGGTTTTCGGCAAATGTCTCGCATGAATTAAAGACGCCGCTTACCTCGATTGCCGGCTATGCAGAAATTATGCAAAGCGGAATGGTAAAGGATGAGGATATTCCCGATTTTGCCGGCCGAATAAAACAGGAAGCAACACGCTTAATTCATTTGGTTGAAGATATCATTAAGTTGTCCCGCCTGGATGAAAAGAATGTGGCGTTAGAAAAAGAACGTGTGGATATGCTGACGCTTGTCAACCGCGTAGCCGGACTGCTCGCCAAGGAGGCGTCGGCAAAACATGTGGATATTACGGTTGCAGGGGAAGAGAATGCATATGTCCTGGGTGTTCCCGTTATCTTAGAAGAAATGATCTATAATCTTTGCGATAATGCGATTAAATATAATAAACAGGGCGGTAATGTGCAGCTTGGCGTAAAAGCATTGGATAAATCGGTAGAGGTCACGGTTTGCGATACGGGAATTGGCATTGAAAAAGATGAGCAGGAAAAGGTTTTTGAACGCTTTTATCGAGTGGATAAAAGCCATTCCAAACAGACGGGCGGAACAGGCCTCGGGCTGTCGATTGTAAAACACGGCGCAATGTTTCATGACGCAAAAATCGAAATGGACAGCCGTGTAGGCGAAGGCACATGCATTAAGCTTATTTTTAAACGGGCTGAACAACAATAACTTTTTTGACCGCACGGTTTTCCCTTGGGGAAGTCGGCGGTCTTTTTGTATTGCCAAAAAAGGGAAGATGTAAAGCTTTTGCCTGTCAAGAAAAAATATGGTATATTGATGTATTGAAATGATCCTTTTATTTTTGATGGGAGAAAAAAGATGAAACACTTATTTAGCTTATGTTTGGGGTTTATTTTTTTGCTGTTTGCCTGTGGCTGTGGTTGCGAAAAACGGCAAAGCGAGTTGTCCTCTGTGATTTCGCAAACTGAACAAAGCTCGCTTTTGGAAGAGCCATCGCCGATTCTGCAAACCTGGCTTAACGATGATTGGACTCAGGAGCAGACGCTGATGTTTTGTTGGGATATCGATGGGGATAACGAAGAGGAAGAATTTACCTATGAAATGGATGAACAAAATTGGCGTGTTGTCATTACTGTCGGTGAACAGAAATGTATACTTGATTATGTTTATGTGAGTAATGCCGTGCTTGCGGATTTTGACCGGGATGATGGGGCGTATGATCTATTTATATGCGGGGATGTTGCCTCTTCAGATTACGTTGTTGCGCAGATGCGCTGCCGTGCAGATTCCATCGAGATTATTCAGAATATCGAAGGCCTGTTGCAGCTCAAGGGCGATGAATTCTGGATGCAAGAAGTGATTCAGGCTATCGGGACATGGATAGGCTGCCGACAATATGCCGTGGATGCAAAAGGGTGGCTCAGCCCCCTGACTGATACCTTATCTGTCAATGAGGATGCCGATGCGCAAAGTGAGGATCGCCTTGAAGGATATCCGTATCTGCTTAAGGATTTAGAGGTGAGTCTTCACGGAGAATCGTATACCGTTCCTGCCGGAACACGCCTCTATCCCGTGTGCTATGCAGCCGATCTTTCTTATGTTGAACTGCAAATTGTGGGCGGTGAACGTGTGCGCCTGATATTGCCTCTTGAACAGATAGATGGAAGGGTTTATGTAGATAACGAGTGGGAACAGGAATATTTTGGTAACCTGCGCTATGCGGGCTAAGGCAAGGGCAACCGATTATTATCTTAACAATTAGCAGACATTAAAATGCCGGGCATGAGGTCGATTTTCGCCTCTGTCCGGCTTTTTGGCGTTTATATTGTGTCGGAGAAACAATGAGCAGAGTGCGGATCTGGGGGAATCCGGTTTTGCTCCTTTGGCGTTTCTTCTCGTTTTGAAAAAACACATCCGCAATAGTTTTGGCGATAAAGCCGGTATTGGCGTGAAAGGAGAATCGATGTCTGATAACCGCCCTTTTTCTTAAAATCCGAGGGAAGCCAGCATACGCCATATTTCTCTGCTAATGCATTGCCTATGTGGTTAAGAAGAGCGGCGTTTTTATGCGGGCTGATCGAAAGCGTGGTACAAAAATATTGTGCGCCAATTTCGCGTGCTTTTTGTGCGGTAGCGTCCAGGCGCAAGCGAAAACAAACTTCGCACCGCGCACCGCCCTCCGGCTCATTTTCCAGGCCGCGAATAGCCTCAAAAAAAAATTGTGGATGATATGCGCCTTCAATGAGCGCAATTTCATTTTGCAGCCCCATTTCATTTAAAAGACGGTATAATTCGGTAATACGCTTTTGATATTCTACGGCGGAAGAGATATTCGGATTATAATAAAAAAGCCTGATTTGAAAATAGCGATGCAAATATTGCAGAACATAACTGCTGCATGGCGCACAGCAGGCGTGCAGCAATAAAATCGGCTTTTTAGGCTGCTCAGCTGTCCGTAAAAGTATTTTATCTAATTGCTTTTGATAGGGGATTTCCATTTCATGCTCCTTTTACCGGGGTTACCTGTCTATCAGTATATCATAGAACGGCATTTTGTACATGCCGTTTTCTTCCAATTAACCTGATGTATACGGCTTTTTTTGCATTGATAATGTTGTTTGACGGAAAAAGGCGATAAAATGTCGGGGTGGGTGAGAAAACTGCTTGGTTAGTTTGTCCTGCCTATGATTTTACTCCTTTTCTTTCCGACAATGTACTACATGCCTTTGAAAACCAGGCGTTTACGCGATGATCGTCGTATTCTTCTTGCAGGAGCAGCATCTTCAACTCTTCTGCGTATTGTTTAATATCTACTTGTTATCCGTAAGTAGTCAAGACCGGGATATCTATCACTTGTTCCACATTTTTGTCCAGTCGATTTGCCGGGATAACGAATCGTTGGTTTTTGGATTGCCTGTTGAATTCTGATCAGATTAATGTCAAAATTTGTAAGTTCGCAAAGCGATAAATCGTATAATGCAATCATTTGTTTAACACGGTAATATCCGGGTTTTCCGTTTTAAAACGGTTTACCTTGCTACGCTTGATTTTTCGGCAACTTCTTCTTGGGAAAGCCCTGGGTTTTTCCGCGCATGAAAAAGATTGGTTTCCAAGTGCATTTAAGTACCCCTCTCGATAGGAATCTTAAATGATGATAGATGATAAATGAAAACAGAGAAAGAGTCTAGATGCCGCGTCTGCCGGTTTTGCCATTTTTCTTTACCTTTTTTTACATGATGATAAAAACCGATCAACTGATTTTATTGGTACAATAAAACCGATTCGCTGTTTTCGAATCGGTTTTGTTGTTGATGGATGGCCGGTCAGGGCGTAACGGTAATTGTTTTCGTATCCGGTTGCAGGGCAACCCATGTATTTCCTGCGGCAAAAAGGATTTCCTCACCGGACGCATCATAGTAGTGAGTGATATCCGAAGCAGTATTCCGCGCCCATGAACCGCTGATTTGTTTGCCTTCAATAAAAATTTCGCAATCGCCACTGCCCACCATATTGATGATACGGTGATGGTCTGCGTCATCCAGCGTGCGCATGGAAATATACTGCACAATTAAATTTTTGACGGCGACTTGTTCGGTTGAAGTATTGCCCGAAGCATCCACCGTGTAAGTGTAAAATGGATCTCCGTTCTCGTAGCGCAGATAGGTTTTTGTCGCGCTGTCGTAAACAAATTCAACATTCGGCTCTTTGCTGCTCACAAAGGGAATATGAATTTTGTTTGCCAAGAGAGTGGAGGAGGAAGGGGTATCTGAAAAAATCCAGTGTTCGCTGCGCTGGGAAAGATAATCGGGGTATTGCGCTTTTACATAGGTGAGGTCGGTATAGACATTATGCGGTGCGCTGCGATCTGAAGAGCGCCAGAAATAGTCATCATATTTTCCCTGAATACCGTTTAAGCGCACGCGAATATAGTCGTATTTGCTTCCATAAACCGTTGCTTCGCTGCCGCTTAGATCCGGGCCGCCATAGTGCATGAAAATACAATCCCATTCCTGCTGAATACCCAGGTAATACATACGAGCAGAACGCACAGGGCCGACAACGGTAGGCAGTGTATCGTTAAAAAGGCAGGCAAAACGCGTGATCGTTGCTTCGACCGGCGCTTCATAGATGATATCTGCTTGCATGAGCCCGGTTTGCGGGCGTGCGTCTCCTGAATTTTCTATGATGACCATGATCGGATAAAAAGCCGGCTGTTCTGAAAATGTACGTCCAGAAGTAAGTGAGCGAAAAAGAGGTTCGTCAGGATCCAAAGGCAGAGGAAGCAGGGAACTTTGAACAGTACTGTCACTTGGCGTTCCGCTGGCGAAAGAATTCGTATCATCCTTTTTGCAGGCACATAAACAGAACAGTAAAGTGGCCGCAAACAAATAAAATACGGTACGGCGCAAATGCTGAAGTCTCATAAAAATTCTCCTTTTTTTATTGCTGATTTTATTTTATGGTCGGCGGATAGAATTGTCAATAAAGGCATAAAGCCCCGGGTGCATACATATAGATAGGAGCGTAGGAAGAACTTGCAAAGGAGAAGAAGAATTTATGGAAAATCATGAAAGTTTACGCAGACTTGATCAAAAAGAGCATCAGGTTTTGATTGATGGCAGGCAGCGTATTACTGTAAGCGGTGTTGAAGATGTGGACAGCTTTAACGAAAATGAAGTGATCTTTTTATCGCTCATGGGGATGATCACGGTCATTGGAGAAGATCTGCACATCGCCCGCCTGGATCTGGATGCGGGCCAACTTGTTATTGACGGGACAATTCAAGCCGTTGATTATTCGGATCATGCAGAACAGCGGGCGGAAAAGAGCGGTCTGTTCGGCAAACTTTTCCGCTAAAACAATGCAGGGAACGCTTAATCAGCCCTATGTGGCGCTGCTTTGTGTGTATCTTGGCATGGCAGGCGCATTTATCTATTATTTGTTAAAAAGGTCATGCAGGTTGCTGCATATCGGCCGTGTGGGGCGGGCTATCGGGGAGATATCATTTTGTCTGCTTTTTTTTGGAGTATGTGCATGGATATTTTTCCGACTGCTGTATTTGCGCCTGCGTCTGTTTTATCTGGTTGGCATACTGCTTGGCGCCCTGATCTATCGCTTTGGCCTCCATTTTCTTTTGGAAGAAGTTGCCATAAGAATTTACAATTTAATTTGCAAAAAACAGCGTAAAAAATGAGGGAATCGGTTGACAAAACGTCGGTAAATTCATAAAATAATAAGCATAGAATATGTGAAAAGAGGTTTGCCGATGGAACGGTTGGACAGATTAGAAAAAAGCCGGAAAGCGCGGCCATCAGTTGCGCGCGGCAGACAGCGTATTCGTATTGAACAAAACGATTATCGTGAGCCCAATAAATTTCTGCAAAAGCTGAGAGCGGTGAACTGGTGTAGAGTAGTGCTTTTTGTTGCGGCAGTATATGCAGTATTCAGTATTGCCGTTCAAGTTGTAACAATTGTTTCACAAAAAAATAAACAGTCCGCACTGATAAACGAGCAGCAGGAATTGGAGCAGCAAGTCGAGCAGCTTGAACAGCAGGAAGAATATGTTGGAACCGAGGAGTATATAGAACAGTCTGCACGTGAAAAGTTTGGCTGGGTTAAGGAAGATGAAATTGTATTTAAGAAAAAAGATACCGCTGAATAAAATTAATCAGCGGTTTTTTTATGGCGTCGGATAAAATATATCGGGAGGTTATCATAAAAAATGCGTAATCTGTTTGTGATCGATATTGGAAGCAATTCAATCCGTATGTTGCATGCCCGTATGCAACAGGGGAAGGTGAAAAGCATAAATAAATGGCTGATCAGAGCCGGGCTTGGAGAAAAGAAGAGCGCCGATCTTACACAGGAGGCAATTGAGCGCGGCGTTGATGCGGTAGTTAAATTGCGGGAGAAGGCTTTGGCGATCGACCCTGAAGCGCCTATTATGGCATTTGCAACAAGTGCTGTGCGCGAGGCGCCCAATCGGAAAGTGCTGCTGGAAAAAATTTCCCGGCGCACAGGGATTTTGGTTTGTGTGTTGAGCGGGAAAGAGGAAGCGCTTATCGGTGCAGAGGGGGCTCTTGGGGAAAAGGATGGCTGCATGATTGATATCGGCGGTGGCAGTACAGAACTGGTCGTGCGATATAACGGCAAAATCTGTTGTGCAACCAGCCTTGATATAGGGTGTGTAAGAGCCAAATCTCTATTTGCACAACAGGACGATATACAGGCAGAAGCATGGGCAAAACAGGCATTTTTGCAGTGCCGAATTGACCGGGTCGAACAGACAGTTGCTATCGGCGGGACGCCAACTGCTTTGGCTGCTTGCGCACTTCAACTCAAAGAATATGATCCGCAGGCGGTGGATGGCTTTATTCTTACGCGTGCAAAGTTAGATGAACTTTATAAAATCATGGCACCACTTGATGCACAACTGAGGGCGCAGCGTTATTGTATGGATGAAAAGCGTGCGGAAATTATTCTGTATGGGCTCATGATTTTGCGTGCTTTTATGGATACATACCATATAGAGCAAGTACGCGTTAGTGAAGCGGATAATCTGGAAGGGTATCTGCTTTTTAGAAAAGATCAACTGGAAAAATAAGGAAATAAAAAAAGGTTGACAAAGTAATGATTTTTGCATATACTATATATGCGTCGTTTAGAGGCGGTGTAAAATGTCATCGCGGGGTAGAGCAGTTCGGTAGCTCGTCGGGCTCATAACCCGGAGGTCGTGTGGTTCAAATCCCACCCCCGCAACCACTCAGAAAGACCGTAAACAAGGCGTTTGCGGTCTTTTATTTTTTTTATTAAATTCCCCTTCGTTTTCATAATCAGAGAATTCATACTCACATGCAGACAGTCAGCAATCTTGACAGCAGTTTCTAACGAGAGTTTTCGCGTTCCTCTTTCAATATGGCCAAGAAAAGAAGTAGAAATCTCACACCTCTCTGCCATCTGTTCTTGTGTCAATCCTGCTTTCATTACGCAGGTTTTTAATTTTTTATTTAATCAGTAAATAATTTATTTTTGTTAGCATAATGCTTTGGAGATTTTGGAGTTGACTATATGTATGAAATGATGACGAAGAGAAATATTTTTTCAATTATTGATATCGACAGCAAAGCAATTCGGTAGAATTGCATATTTTTCATAATATTTTCAGTAACGCTTATAAACGCGGTGATGCGTTGGATTTAATTGACAAACAATAGCGAGGTATATACAATATGCGCAGAAGATTACCGATTCACCCTTGAGAGCGCCACTTGAGGGTGTCTATATGCCGTTTAATATTTTCTGTCAGCGTCGTTTAGTTAAGGGAAAACTTGCGCTTTTTCGTTATTTTGATATCCGTCGTTAATGATACCGGCATTGATCAAGGCTTGATTTTTTCTGATGCGATGAATAAAAAAACTTTAAAGTCAGATATTATATCAATAAGAAAATGAAAATTGATAAGCGGATCCGGAGGGTAAAAATGAAATTGATTTTAAGCGATGTGCCGCTAAAAATACAGATAAAAAATGATGAAATAAAATATGTTGATTTATCATCGCTCAACATCGCAAATTGTATGGGCTGTTTTGGATGTTGGACAAAAACGCCGGGAAAATGCGTAATCCGCGATGATGCAGTAAAGGTATATCCCAATATCGCAAAGAGTGATGAGCTTCTTTATGTGAGCCGCATAAAATACGGCGGGTATGACAGCGTGATGAAAACCATGCTGGAGCGCGCCATTCCCGTTCAGCAGGCGTTTATCCGCCTTGTGAACGGAGAAACACATCATGTTCAGCGCGCAGTATCACTCAAAAATGCAGTTATTATCGCCTATGCTTGTAAGCAGATAAGCGATGAGGAAAGAGAAGTGTTTAAGCGGCTTATTGCAAGAAATGCACGCAACATGAATTTTAAACATTATCGAATTATGTTTACAACAAAACAGCAATTAGAAGATATTGTGGCAAACGAGGTGCAAAAATGGGAAGCATAATGATTATTAATGGTAGCCCTCGAGCGATTAAATCCAACTCTAAAGAATATGCTGCTATATTTTTAAAGAACTGCAAATGTAAAACGACGTATTTCAATATTTTAAAAACAAACCATCATGAACTTTGCTGTAAATTGAAAGATTTTTCGGATGTGTTGTTTGTTTTTCCGCTGTATGCAGACGCCCTTCCCGTTACGCTATTGAATTTTTTAAAGACACTCGAACAAAATCCTCCAGAGAAAAAGCCGGTTATCTCAATATTAATTAATTGTGGCTTTTTGGAATATCGTCAAAACGATGTGGCGGTTGAGATGATGAAGTTGTTTTGCAAACAAAACGGTTATCGATTCGGCTCTGTTTTGAAAATAGGCAGCGGGGAAGCTATATTAAATACGCCGTTTAAAATACTGGTTGTAAGAAAAATAAAACAATTAAGCCATTCTATTGTACGCGCAAAATATAAAACGCTGCATACCAGGATGACTCTTACCCCTAAGATGTTTATCAGAGCTTCTACCGTATATTGGACAAATTACGGCAAGAGAAACGGATTGACAAAACAGCAAATGGAAACGATGAACATTGAAGAATAGCCTCTCTATTCTTTTTCAAGTTTAAGCGGCACCGTTGTTGTGTTTTGAAAAGATAATCATCTGATCTGTGCAGTTTTTTATTGGCAATTGTTCCACTAAGTGCATTGTGGTTGTATTTGTTGCCATGATCCCGTCTGAAAAACAGACGGGATTTTTTCTTGTTGATTTGCAAGGGGGAAAAAGCTTTCAAAGTTAAATTTTTATTTTGCGTAAATGCATCGGCGACAAAATAATTGATTGCCCAAAGGAGTTATTATACAATATGAATAAACAAAGAGGCTGAGCGCAAAGAATATGCCGAATGGAAGGCGAAAGAGAGAATATTTGCCATATGCAGAATAACGTTGTCCGCGGGGAAAAGTATATTGCCCGCCTGAAAAAATTTATTGCTCACTGTTATGGGGTTAACGTATTAAAGTTGGTGCCCGTGCGGCGCGGCTATTACGGAGAAACATGGAAACTTTGCTCGGACAGCGGCGTTTACTTCGTCAAGCTCGATTACTTTGCACGCCATCGGGAAAAATTTCGGCGAAGTCTTTCTGTGGTTGACTATCTTTGTCAAAATGGGATTTTGTTTGTCGGTAGAATCGTAAAAACTCGCAGTCAGCAGCTATATTGCTGTTTTGACGGTGCAATCATGGCCATGTTTATCTGGATTGACGGTAAAAACGTCGAAACGGACGAGACCAAAATTTCAGAGTATCGCATGCTGGCTGAAATCTATACGTTGACAAAACCCGGATTGGATATTCCTACGGTGCAGTTTTCGGCTGATGCGGCATGTTCTTTTTACGAAAACTGGCAACAGCTCCAAAACTCTTTGCAAACAGACGCGGACCGCGCGATTTTATGCACGCTGAAGCGCCGTGAAAAAATGATCTCGCATTGTGCTTCGCGCCTTTGTCGGTTTGCGGTGCTCTGCCAGGAAGGAAGCGGAACTTTATATTTCACACACGGCGATGCGGGAGGCAACTTTTTTATTGGGAAAGAGCGAAATTATATTTTAGATTGGGATGAGGTAGCCTATGCATCGCCGGAGCGCGATGCTTGGGTAATGTGCTGTCGCGCCTGGGCAAAAAATTTATTTGAGGATACGCTTAAGCAATATAATATTTGCTACAGGCTGCGCCCGGAGCGTCTCGCGTTTTACTGCTATCATATGTTCTTTTTCTATCTGGGTGAAATGCTGGCAGACCGCCTTGTGCGCGACATGAGCGGAGAAATCGAGAATTATTTTGACGGATGGATCAGAGAACGGATTCTCTTTGCTGATGGGATAGATGAAACAAAATTTGCTGCACAAAAATAACAATTTTTGTTACCGGCTCAATGGGGTATTGCTGCAACACCCCATTTTTTTGGTGAATGGATTGATTAAGGTGTAGAATTTTGCTTTTTCGGAGATTGTAAAGACGCTAAAAGATGCGGTTGCAAAGCCAAAAGTTATTCTATATAATAAAATTAAGTGAATATAAAGTTGAAATTTAACGTATTTTGGGAAGAGGGAAATGAGATGAAGTATGATTTTGTTTCGATAATGGATCGAGTCGGCAAGGATGCGATTGCTGTTGAAGGCCTTGGTGTGGGGAATGCGCCGGGTAAGCCGAAAGAAGGTTTTGATATTATCCCGATGTGGATTGCGGATATGAATTTTCCTACGGCGCCTTCGATTCCGCAGGCGATCGCCGAACGTATAGCGCATCCTGCATACGGATACTTTAAACCGCGTCGGGAATATTATGACGCCATTATCCGTTGGCAGGAAAAACATAACGGTGTAACCGATTTGACTCCCGAATGTATCGGCTATGAAAACGGCGTTTTAGGCGGCGTAGTGAGCGCGCTTAATGTCTGTTGTTCACGGGGAGAAAAAGTGCTTTTGCATTCGCCGACTTATATCGGATTTACTTCCAGCCTCGGCAATAACGGCTATCAGATTGTACATAGCCCGTTGGTGCAGGATGAAAACGGTGTCTGGCGCATGGATTTTGAGGATATGGAACGAAAACTCAAAGAAGAGCATATTCATGCGACTGTTTTTTGTTCTCCGCATAACCCTTGCGGGCGTGTCTGGGAAAGATGGGAAATTGAAAAGGCAATGGCGCTGTTCGAAAAGTATAATGTTATGGTGGTTTCTGATGAGATCTGGTCGGATCTGACGTTAAGAGGGCATAAACATATCCCAACGCAATCGATTTCGGCATATGCAAAAAACCATACTATTGCTTTATACGCTCCTTCCAAGACGTTTAACCTGGCTGGCTTGATCGGCAGCTATCATATCATTTATCATCCTGCTCTGCGCGACCGGGTGCGTAAAGAGAGTTCGCTTTCGCATTATAATTCGATGAATGTGCTTTCAATGTATGGTTTAATCGGCGCCTATCAAAGCGAAGGAGAAGATTGGCTCAAAGAGCTGCGCGAAGTGCTGAGCAAAAATGTGGATTTTGTATGCGATTATATTGCGCAGTATTTCCGAGGGGTAAAATGTTTTAAGCCCGAAGGAACGTATATGCTGTTTATCGATTGTACAAAGTGGTGCGAAGCGCATCATAAGAGTATCGACGAGGTGGAACAGGCAGCGTGGGATGTCGGTGTTGCCGTGCAAGATGGGCGAATGTTTTTTGGCCCATGTCATTTGCGGATGAATTTGGCTTTGCCGTTCTCCCGTGTGCAGGAAGCGATGGAACGTCTGAAAAAATATGTGTTTTGCAAAGATGAAATAAACGAATAAAAGCTCACCTCTTCTTCAGTATCAACGTATATTGAAGAGGAGGTGTTTTTTTGAAAAGAAAATTTATTCTTTCGAGTTGTTTTAGCCTCTTGTGGCTGGCTATTTCGTTGTTTTTTACGATTGGCTGGGCATGTGGGCTTTCATATATTTTGCCAAATTTTTATATCTGGTGGGTAATTATCGGGATCGCGCTGCTTCCGGGATTTTTAATGAGTATGATGTTTTTTTCCAATCTGTTGAACTGGAAGCGGAAACATTATCCGGATACCGATGAAGATACGACTGTTGTAATTTGTGCGCGCAATGAAGAAAAGACCATTACACGCACCATCTGGGCAATTCTGAATCAACAATATCTTGGGCATATTCGCCTTCTTGTTGTGGATAATGCTTCAAATGATAACACAAGGGAAAAGATCTATGATATGCTGAACTGTGCTCTGCCTTGTCGGAGCA
The DNA here is from genome assembly GCA_944347775.1 of uncultured Clostridia bacterium. Classification (GTDB taxonomy): domain Bacteria; phylum Bacillota; class Clostridia; order Christensenellales; family Christensenellaceae; genus QANA01. Next base: position 12,879 of record CALVMT010000021.1, read on the forward strand.
TAGAATATGTTTATTGTGAACAGGAAGGTAAAGTACACGCGCTCAATACGGCGTTGTGCATGATCGATACACCGCATTTTATTACCGTCGATGCAGATACGTATTTGGAGCAAAATGCTGTGCAGAAAATCATGAACCATATTGTAGCTGAAGATGCGGCTTGTGTCGCAGGGAATTTATTTGCAGCGAACACCAAAGCATCTCTGATTACGAAAATGCAGAACTATGATTATTTATTGAGTATTGCTTCTGTCAAGCGTTTTCAGGGAAGCTATGCTTCAACGCTGGTGGCGCAAGGGACTTTTAGCGCATATCAAACCGGGGCAGTCTGTCAGGCAGGTGGTTGGCAGATGTCGCTTGGCGAAGATATTGTACTGACTTATAATCTGCTTGCGTTAGGAAAAAAATCCGGTTATGAGCCTGAGGCAGTTGGTTATACAACGGTACCTCAAAATCTTTATGGGTTTTATAATCAGCGCAAGCGCTGGGCAATTGGCATGATAGAGGGGCTGAAAAGTGTTCCGCCGTGGAAGCAGGGGCGTGCGTATCCGCGCTATTTTGCATTTGTAAATCTTTGCATCATCTATCTTGATGCAGCATTCCTCTTTGGGTTTGTTCCGGGCGTTATCCTTGCATTTTCTGGTTATTTCTATTTTGTCGGTTTGCTTACTTTGCTGACGCTTTTTATTGGCACACTACTCTTTTTAAGCATGTACTTGTATCAGAAACAACTCCATATCCCGTTTCAAAACAGCTTTTTAGGATTTGTGTGTTTCCTGCTCTTCTTTCAGACTTTGCAAAGTACGGCTGCGATGCATGGATATTGCATTCGCGCCTTAAGAAGAAAGGGGGAATGGAAATGAGACGTAAAAACCTCTTGTTTGGGACAACAGTCTGCCTGGTGATTTTTGCCGTCGTCGTATGGCTGTTTAGCCAAATTAATGCTCGCATTCGGCGAGATGCAATTCTAGAGCAAGTTGACCCTCAACAGCCAATGGTTGCGCTGACCTTTGATGATGGCCCCAATGTCCGTTATACGCCGCAGATATTGGATATTTTATATGAAACGCAAACACCGGCTACTTTTTTTCTGATTGGCGAAAAACTTGCCGGCCAGGAGTTATTGGTTAAGGAAATTGCCTCTTCTGGCCATGAGATAGGCAATCATACCTATTCGCATCAGAATCTTGCAAAATTGGATTGCCTTGAGATACGGCAGGAAATCCAAAAAATGCAGGAAACATTGAGAAATATACTGCCGGATTATACAATCCGATATTTGCGCCCGCCTTATGGGAGTTATACACAAGAAGTGGAACAAACGGCAGATATTCCTTTGGTTTTATGGACGGTCGATAGTGGAGATTGGGAAGAAAAAGGAGATGCTCAGCCGATTATTCAGACAGTTCTGGAACAAATTCAAAACGGCGGTATTGTCGTGTTTCATGATGATAACCCTTATACGGTTGAAGCCTTGCAAGTGATTATTCCGGCATTGAAAGAAAAGGGATTTCAGTTTGTGACGATATCTCAGTTATATGCCTGTCAAAAAAAGGGATAAGGTCTGAATATTTGGGCTATCGCAATCGGTTCAGAAAAATAAAAAAATATCTACAAAGAACGAAGAAGTAACATTTGCCGGCAGTAAAATGCCGATATAAAAGATCATATTTTATTTAAAAAAACCTTTGCAAAGAGAATTCTTTGCAAAGGTTTTTCTCGTTTAGTAAAAATAACGCATAATTTTTTGGGATATCGGATCATGTACAGATAAGCCGCATATGGCATAAATTGCCTGCCGTGCATCGTCCGGATAGATAATTTCCTCCATATAATGCAGTGCGCCGGCAGCAGCTTTATAGAGGCTGGAAGCGTCTCCGCCATGTTTTTCAATGAGTTTGGCGGGCGCAATAAGGCGTTCATGCGGTTTTAATTTCCGCTCGGGGTTGGCTGCATTTCGCGCAACGGTATCAATAATTTGGTGATTTTCAAATTTTCTGCGTGCATTTTGGGAAAAAGCTTCTTGTTCCTTTGGATCGATTTGATATTCCAGGCATAATGCACGGTTGATTTGCGGGTAAAAGAGATCAAGTTCTCTTGCGATATCGGGATCGCATGCTGCCTCAGAATAAGAAGAAATCCCTTTTTCTGCGCCAAGGTAAGCAATAATTGCGCTGGATGCGTTATAGGTATAAATTTTGCGCAGCATGAGCAGAGGGAAATTCGCTTCTTTGCGAAGACCTTTTATTGAATAAAGCGGTTCAGCAAAATCTGCGGACTCTACATGTAAAAAAGGATAATTTTCACTTTGAAGATTCAGCGATGAGGGCTCCTGTATACTTGTGGCAAAGACGGCTGCCGAACAGGTCTGATTTTGCAAAACACCCATTAAGGCAGCGGGATAGACTGCATTTTCACAGGCAAAAATACATGTTTTTTCAGAGATTTTCCCGCGCAACCAATCTGAGGCGGCAGGGCAGTTTTCCGGGCGTACACAGACAAATATTGCATCACTTTTTTGCAGTATATCTTTGCAATTGGGGTCATCTGTGCATAAAGCAGTGTATTGCGAAATCACTTCTTCAGGGCGGTTGTCAAAAAAACGAACGCGGTAGCTCCCTGCAGCACGAAGAGCAGCAATAAGTGATGGATTGCGGTCAATAAAAGTAATTTTAGCCTGTCGGTGAAATAAAACCGCAAGGAATCCGCGTCCGGTTTTTCCTGCCCCCAGGATGACAATATGCTTGCAAATTTTGTCCATAAAATTTCCTCCGTCATCGCAGTAATGGTAAAAAATGGGCGATAGCAGGAAAATAAAACTCTTTCCTGCAAGGGATCCAATTCTTCCATACTATTGTAAACAAAAAGGATAATGCCTGCAATGCCAAATAAGCTCATTTTATCATCGAGAGAAAAAATTTATTTGAAAAAAAGGGTTTATTGGGATATAGTTAAACGTGGTACAGAAGAAAATCTTAAATATGTTCGCCGTTTATGCGTTGTATAAACGGTCGATATATTGTATAATAAAATATAAATTCCGTTAAAGGAGGAGAGTTGATGGCGCAGGCAAAACAAAGCAAAAAGAAACAAAAAAATGCTGGTTTGACCGGTGAGATTGCCGGTATATTGTTAATTGCATTTGGCGTATTGCTTGGCATATTCATTTATTTCTCCAATAAAGCGCCTTTAGCGGAGCTGAGCAGAACGGCCGTTTTCGGTTTGTTTGGCGCGGGGGGATATCTTTTGCCGCCGTTTGTTTGTGCTTTGGGTATATTCTATATTTTTAACATTAACTTGAAGCGCAGCACAATGCTTATGGCGGGGCTTTTTTTCTGGTTTTTACTTGCATTTATTGAACTATGCACGTCGCGCGTTTTTTCGGCTAATGCGGTAAGCTATTTTCCCTATCTATCGCAATGCTTTTCCAGTGGAAAAAACTTTTCCGGTGGAGGTATTTTTGGCGGTATTCTTTCTTACCCGGCGGAATGGCTGATGGGTAAAACCGGAGGGCTGATCCTGCTTGGTGCATTGATGCTGGTCACTGCAATGTTGATTACACATTTTTCTATTCGCGGTGCGGCTTGTACGCTGGGAAGTAAAATTAAGGGGGCTTCAATGGCGGCGCGTCGGGAACGCGAACAGAAAAAAAATTATTCGATTAAGGAATCGGCAAAAGATGTCGATTCGCTCTATGAAGAAAATTTTCGAGAAGACGATTATACTTATCGGCGGGAGATACAAGAGCACCGAATGCAGCAGCGGATAAGAGAAAACGAAGAGCACGAACAACAGGATGAAAAGCCGGCGGCAGAACCGGAGCTTAAAAAGCAGCAGGAACCCTTGCACTTGGCGCGTCAGGCGGCAAAGAGGAAAACGGATGAACTGAATTTGCTGAACCACGAATTCTCTCAAGATGAAGTATTTCCTGCGGCGGACGAATCCGAACAAAAACGCATACAGCTTTATTTTTCAGATGCCCCAAAGGGTAGTTATTTTAAGCATGCGGGAAAGTTGCGCCCTAAACGCGGGCTCAAAAGAAAAGCAAATACGAATAATCTGATTGTTTCACCCAAAGTAAAAGATCCGGTGCAACAAAAATTAGCAGAACAATATTATGAAGATGCACAGCATACTTCTCAAAAATTTTCAGTATCAGCAGCATCGCAAACAGCTTCTTCCTCTCCGCAAGATCGTTATTTTTTCGCAGAAGAAGACATCAAAACAGAAAATCCCATACAGGAAATCAGTCCTGAGGCGGAGCAACAGGAACAGACTAATCATAAACAACCGCAAGAGGAACGGCCTCAACAGACCAAACAAATGCCAGAAATTCCTCCGGCTGTTGCACAGCAGGCGCCGCAGCAAGAGAGCCGTTATTTGTTGCCGGAACGGATGGATTTGCTGGACGAGCCAATAAAAAGCGATTATGGCAAACGCATGGAAAAGGAAAATCTCAGTAAGGCGCTTATTTTAGAGCAGGCTCTTAAGAGTTTTAATATTGATATTAAAGTGAATAATATCGTAACCGGTCCTACGGTGACCCGTTATGAACTGCTGCCTGCGCCGGGCGTAAAGGTAAGCAGAATTCTATCGCTTTCTAATGATATAGCTCTTAATCTAGCTGTGCCCAGCGTGCGTATCGAAGCGCCTATTCCCGGTAAAGCCGCCATCGGTATTGAAGTTCCCAACCGTGAAGTGTCCATGGTAAAGATTAAAGAATTGCTGGATACCGATGAATTCCGTAAACATAAAAGCCGCCTTTATTTTGCTCTGGGCAAAGATATTGCGGGAAAGAATATATATGGCGACTTGGCTAAGATGCCGCATTTGCTCGTCGCAGGGACGACTGGTTCCGGGAAAAGTGTTTGTATTAACTCGATTATCATGAGTATTTTATATCGCTCATCGCCGGAAGAGGTAAACCTGCTGATGGTTGATCCGAAAGTGGTGGAGATGAAACGATTTAACGGTATTCCTCATATGAAAACGGCTGTCGTGACAGATCCGAAGAAAGCGACAAGTATGCTTAACTGGGTTGTCAACGAAATGTTAAAGCGCTATAAGGATTTTGCCAACGCGAATGTAAAGGAAATTGATACTTATAATCAATGGTTGCAGCAGAATCATCAGAAGATAATGCCCAAATTGGTTGTGGTGATTGATGAGTTGGCCGATTTGATGATGGCAAGTAAACACGAAGTGGAAGATGCGATTTGCCGAATAGCGCAGCTTGGGCGTGCCGCAGGTATACATCTTGTGGTTGCTACGCAGACGCCGCGCGCAGATGTAATTACCGGCATGATCAAAACCAATATTTCTTCGCGTATTGCGCTTACGGTTTCATCGGGGCTGGATTCCCGCATTATTTTGGATATGAACGGTGCTGAGGATCTGCTTGGAAACGGAGATATGTTGTTTATGCCTATTGGGCAATCAAAGCCGATTCGCGTGCAAGGTTGTTATATTTCGGATGCAGAAAACGACCGCGTGATTGAATTTTTAAAAACTTCTGCTACTCAAGTACAGTGCGATGAAGAGCTGGAAAAACAGTTGGATGAGGGCGTGGAACAGCAGACTGGTGCTGCCGGCGGGGAAGAGGCAGCCTCGGCAGATGGTTTTGATGATGAGTTGATACCCAAAGCCATAGAGTTGGCCTTGGAGTATGAGCAGTTATCAAGCTCGATGCTGATGCGGCGTCTGAAAATTGGTTATGCTCGCGCGGCCAGATTGGTTGATCAATTGGAATTAAAGGAAATTGTTTCGTCGGCAGATGGGAATAAACCCCGCCAAGTGCTGATTACGCAGGAGGATTATCGCCGGATGTTTGGGAAAGAGGACAAATAGAACATGGCAGAAATAAAAGTAGGCGTCATTTCTTTGGGATGTTCCAAAAATCGTGTGGACACCGAATTGATGTTGGGTAGACTGCGCGATGCGGGATACTTTTTTACGTCGGAACCGCAAGAGGCGGATATTATCATAGTCAATACATGCGGTTTTATCGAAGCAGCCAAACAAGAATCGATTGATACAATATTGGAAATGGCGCAGTATAAAAAAAGCGGCGCATTAAAAGCACTGATTGTGACGGGATGCCTTTCAGGGCGCTACCGGGAAGAACTTGCTCAAAACTTGCCTGAAGTAGACGCTTTTTTGGGCGTAACGGCACAGGCGGAAATTGTTCAAACGGTAAAACAGGTACTCATGGGGAAAAAAACGCAATGCTACCACGATGCCGAGCTTGCAGGAAACTACGCTAATCGTGTATTGACCACGCCTGGCCATTATGCATATGTCAAAATTGCCGAAGGCTGTAATAACCGTTGCTCATATTGTGCGATTCCCTATATTCGCGGGAACCTGAAAAGTAGGCCGATGGGGGAAATTTTTGAAGAGGCAAAAAGTTTGGCTAAGCATGGTGTCAAAGAGCTGATCTTAGTTGCGCAAGATACCAGTAAATATGGCTTGGATATTGAACATCGCCCCATGATTGCGCCTTTGCTTGAAGAATTGGCGTCAATTGAAGGGATAAAATGCATTCGACTGTTATACTGTTATCCTGATGGAATTACCGACGAGTTGTTGGATACCATATGCAGGCATGAGAACATTGCAAAGTATATTGATATGCCTATACAACATCTGGATGATAACATATTGCACCGCATGCACCGCAGAGATACCAGGGAGTCTATCTATGCGGCAGTAAAGAAAATACGTGAGAAAGATGCCGACTTTATTTTGCGTACTACAGTCATTGCCGGTTTTCCGGGAGAGACAGAAGAACAGTTTGAAACCTTGAAGCAAGGGATAAAAGATTTGCGCTTTGATCGACTTGGCGCATTTGCCTATTCTCGCGAAGAAGGTACTCCTGCATATGATATGCCGGATCAGCTGCCTGAAGAGGTAAAGCAGGCGCGTGAACAGGAAATCATGTTTGTCCAACAGGAGATTGCGGCGCAGATGAGTAAAAAAAGAATTGGGCGCATATACGATGTCGTGATCGAGGAAGAACTCCCTCAAGAAGGGCTGTATCTTGGGCGCTCATATGCAGAGACGCCGGGAGTTGATGGGATGATTGCATTGAAGTCAGATAGGCCGCTGCGAGTCGGCACATATTGCAAAGTGCATATATTGCGCGCTGACGATTATGAACTATTGGGGAGGGCAGTTTGGGATGAATAAGAATGTGCCAAACATACTGACGGTAGCAAGAATCATTATGGTGCCGTTTGTGATACTATTCTACTATCTTCAAATTCCGTATTGGAATTATTATGCGGCTGCGATTTTTATCATCGCTTCTCTTACGGATATGCTGGATGGCATGATCGCCAGAAAGTATAATCTGGTTTCCAATTTTGGAAAATTGATGGATCCGATGGCAGATAAAGTTCTGTTTATGGTTGCCTTGATTATCGTACTGGATTGGGGAAAACTGGGCGTTTTAGGGCCGATTGTCGTGATTATCTTATTGGCACGGGAATTTTTGATTTCCGGAGTGAGGCTGGTTGCAGCGGCAGCAGGTGTTGTCATTCCGGCAGGGAAAGTCGGAAAATGGAAAACCATCTGCCAGCTTATTGGCATAAGCGCAATATTGTTGGAAAATCCGATTTTTTCGATTTGGAATATCCCCTTTGGAGAAATTTTAATATACGTAAGCATTGTTTTGTCTGTTTGGTCTTGCGTAGAATACATTTATCATAGCAGAGAGTTATTGAAAGGGTAGAAAGATGAAAAAAGAAGAAGCGTTAAACAATGCATTGATGCAAATAGAGAAGCAATATGGTAAAGGCGCAATTATGCGGCTTGGGGATCATGTGCAAAACATGGGCGTTTCGGTAATCCCTACGGGGTGTTTGGAGCTTGATATAGCGCTTGGTGTGGGAGGTTTGCCAAGAGGAAGGATTGTCGAAATATATGGCCCGGAATCTTCCGGGAAAACAACGCTTGCTCTACAGGTTGTCGCAGAGGCACAAAAAATGGGCGGAGCTGCCGCATTTATCGATGTAGAGCATGCGCTTGATCCTGTTTATGCGAAAAATATTGGTGTAGACATTGATAATCTATATGTGGCGCAACCAGATGCAGGAGAACAAGCCTTGGAAATCATGGAAACACTTGTGCGCAGCGGGGCAATTGATGTTGTTGTATTAGACTCGGTTGCTGCATTGGTACCGCAAAGCGAAATCGATGGAGAAATGGGCGATTCACATATGGCGGCGCAGGCCAGGCTAATGTCGCAGGCATTGAGAAAATTGACGGCGGCCATTTCAAAATCCAGCACCATTGCAATTTTTATTAACCAGTTAAGAGAAAAAGTAGGGATTGTATTTGGCAATCCGGAAGTTACGCCGGGTGGTCGTGCGTTGAAATTTTATGCATCTGTCCGTCTGGATATCCGTAAGGGAGAAGCGTTGAAAAGCGGTGATGCAGTGGTTGGAAGCAAGACGAAAATCCGCGTAGTTAAAAATAAAGTTGCACCGCCGTTTCGGAGCGCGGAATGTGAAATTTATTTTGGACAGGGTGTCTCAATGGCGAGCAGTGTGCTTAACCTTGGCGTATCTCTTGGTATTGTAGATAAATCGGGCGCATGGTTTTCTTATCGTGAAGAAAGAATCGGTCAAGGCAGAGATAATGCGAGAAAGTATTTGGAAAGCCATCCGGAGATTATGGAAGAGATTCGGGGTAAAATTCTTGCTCAAACGGGCGTGTATGGAAAAGAAGAATCTGACGCGCAGGAAATGGCTGCGGCAGAAAAAAAATAAGCTATCCGCCAAGGATAGCTTTTTGGCTTAGAGGAAAAAATGCAAAAAAAACGTTTGGATATTTTGCTGGTAGAAAAGGGATTGACGCAGTCCAGAGAAAGGGCAAAAGCGTTGATTATGTCCGGTCAGGTATTTGTTCATGGTGTGCCGGCGACAAAAGCAGGGGAATTATATCTTCCCGAGGATGAAATCATATTAAAAGAACCGGATTGTCCGTATGCGAGCAGGGGCGGCTTAAAGTTGGAAAAGGCAATCCGTGAATTTGGGCTGGAATTGCAGCATAAAGTGTGCATTGATGTGGGGGCATCAACCGGTGGTTTTACAGATTGTATGCTGCAAAATGGTGCAACAAAAGTTTATGCGGTAGATGTTGGCTATGGACAGCTGGCGTGGAAATTACGTCAGGATCCGCGCGTAGCGGTAATGGAGCGTGTCAATGCGCGATATCTTAAAGCGGAAGATTTTGTTCCGCTACCGGAATTTGCTTCGATAGATGTTTCTTTTATCTCGCTTAAATTAATTATTCCGGCACTGTATCATATGGGTGTTTTGGAAATTGTTGCGCTGATTAAGCCGCAGTTCGAGGCAGGAAAAGAAAAAGTAGGGAAAAAAGGAATTGTAAGAGAACCTGCGATTCATGAAGAAGTACTCCGTGAGGTGACAACACAGATTCAGGATATCGGGTATACAACGGCAGGGCTGACCTATTCGCCAATACGCGGACAAAATGGAAATATTGAATTTTTAAGCCATTTTTTGCTTTCAAACCAGGATTCTGTTGCTTCGGATGAACTGATTCACCGCGTTGTTATAGAGGCGCATGAACAGACACATAAATAAAAATAGATTGTATATTTACGTTAATAATTGTATAATTATTATAAATGAACGTGAAAGAGAAAAAAATGAGCAGCATGCAAAATTTTGGTATTTATACCAACCTGAAAAAAGATCCTGATCTGCTTGTAACGAAAAAAATCATGCGGATTTTGGAAAAACGCGGACTGGCTTGTTATCTGGATTCCGCCATTGCGCAAAAGCTTGGGATAGGTGACGAACGGCAATGCGACTTGCGGCGGATGGATGTTTTGCTGGTATTGGGAGGTGACGGAACAATGCTGGCTGCATCCAGGAAATATGCCGCGACCGGTGTATATCTGCTTGGGCTTAATCTGGGTAGACTCGGCTTTTTATTAGATACAGAATTGGAAAATCTGGAATCTGCATTAGATCGAATTTTATCCGGAGATTATGCAGTGCAAAGGCGGATCATGCTGGAAGCTTTTGTTGGAGAGGATTCAAGTAAAGCTTTCTTTGCCGGTTATGCGCTTAATGAGGCGGTGATTTCGCAGAAAAATAAACTGCGTATAATTAACCTGGAAGTAGATGTCGATGAAGAAAATGCGTGCAATTATTGGTGCGATGGCGTCATTGTTTCTTCGCCTTCCGGGTCAACGGCTTATTCGCTATCTGCAGGTGGGCCGGTTGTTGCGCCGACAGTTGATGTTTTGCTGATTACGCCGTTGTGCCCGCATTCATTGCAATCCTGTAGCTTTGTCGTGGCCGGTGAGTCCAAAATTTGCGTAAAAGCGAAAAATAATGCCGCGAATATTTCGCTGGCGTTAGATGGGCAGGATTATGTTGAGATACCAAGCGGAGGATATGTGTTGATCAAAAAAGCGGGATTTACCGTAAATTTTTTGCAGACGGCAAAAAAAAATTTTTATACGGTGCTGCGTGAAAAACTAGCAGAATGGAAGTAAGTTGAAATAACCCTACATGATTATGGAGGTTAAATGGAATGAAAAATGAACGGCAGAAGGCAATTCTGGAGATTATTGCTTCTGAAAATATAGAGACGCAAGAGGACTTAGGTGCTCGTTTGCAGCAGCGCGGCTATAGGGTTACGCAAGCGACAATTTCCAGAGATATTAAAGAATTGCATTTAATTAAGGTTCAGGCAGAACGTGGCATTTATAAATACGCGGTAAACGAGTCCAGTACTGTGTTGAATACCGAACGCATGGTTCGGATATTTCGTGAGGTTGCCTTGTCAATTAAGGGATCGGGGAATATCGTGATTGTCAATACGTTGTCCGGCAGTGGGCCTGCTGCGGGAGAGGCAATTGATAATTTTGGCATACAGGAAATTGTCGGTAGTTTAGCCGGAGATAATACGGTATTTCTTGTTGTAGAAGAGCATATGCGTGAAAAAGTTATTCAAAAATTGCAAGAGATGTTGCGTTAAAAGAATTTGGGGAGCAAAAGATGATTTCCGAATTGCTTATTGAAAATATTGCGCTGATTCCCCGGCTTTCGATCAGTTTTAAAAACGGATTTAATGT
>CALVMT010000022.1 GCA_944347775.1 uncultured Clostridia bacterium
TGGCTGCACAGAACTTTTTGAACCAACCGACTGAGTACATTGCAGGAGTGGCAAGAGAAGTTTTGGAAGGAAATATGCGTGAAATTGTAGGTCGGATGAATTTGCAAGAAATGGTAGGCGATCGTCAGAAGTTTGCTGAACTGGTAAAAGAAAATGCAGGTCCAGACTTGGCTGCGATGGGCTTAGATGTCGTAAGCTTTAATGTACAAAATTTTACTGACTCGAATGGTATTATTGATGACCTTGGTATTGATAACGTGACAAAAATAAAAAAGAACGCGGCAATAGCAAAAGCCGAAAGTGAACGGGATATCGGCATTGCACGGGCGGCAGCAAATAAGGAAGCTAATGATGCCAGAGTAAAGTCTGAAACGGAAATTGCAATCAAAAATAACGAGATGATCATTCGTAAAGCGGAACTTAAGAAACTGGCAGATATTAAGATGGCAGAAGCAGATGCAGCTTATGAAATCCAACAGCAGGAACAGCGTAAAACAATTGAAATCACTTCAGCAAATGCAGATATCGCCAGAAAAGAAAAGGAAGCAGAGTTGGCAGAAAAAGAGATAGAGCTTGCTGAAAGAAAATTAGATGCCGAAGTCAGAAAGACGGCTGATGCGGATAAATACAAAGCTGAACAGATGGCAGAAGCAGAATTGATTTCACGTCAGAGAGAAGCAGATGCAAAACGCTATGAAGCAGAACAGGAAGCGATAGCAAGAAAAGCAGAAGCAGATGCCTTAAAATATGCAATGGAACAAGAAGCACAAGGTATTCGTGCAAAAGGTTTGGCAGAAGCTGAAGCGATAGAGAAAAAAGCAGAAGCACAAAAAATCATGGGAGAAGCTTCTATTTTGGAAATGTATTTGCAGGCGTTGCCTGAGGTCGTTAAAAATGCGGCAATGCCTTTGGCTCAGACGGATAAGATTGTTATGTATGGAGAAGGAAATGCGGCGAAAGTTGCAAATGATGTCATGAAAACGACTTCTCAAATTACAGAAGGAATCAAAGAGGCAACAGGAATAGATATTTCTGCTGTACTGTCAGGGATGGTTGGTGGAAAGATTGCTGTAAACTCTGAAGCGAATAATGATAATAATCAGACTTCGCAGGCATAATAATTGCCTTGATATGATGGAAACGGTATGGATTAACCATACCGTTTTTTATTTTGTATAAATTCAGTATATTCTAAGCAAATTACCTGCACAAAATAAGAATTTAAAGTATAATAGGAAAGAGAGAAAAAGGGGGTGTGGATATGCATATTTTGGTATTGGAAGCCAGTACTTCCGCAACAAAGGCAATGTTATATGATACTTCTGCAAATGCTTATCGAATACAAACAGATAGATATCCCGATAATTTTACTGTTCAACAACAAGATGCAGAGCAGACGTATAAAGCTATATGTGCAACAGCCCGAAAGTTGATTGATGAACAAATAAAAATTGATTTGATTGTTCTTATTGCAACTTGGCATAGTTTGTTGTTGTGCGATTTTGAAATGCATGCCCGTTCTCCAGTTTATTTATGGGCTCATTTGGGTGCGGCGGAAATAAGCCAACAGTTACATGATCAATCAGATTGGTCTCAAAAATTTTATCAAAAAACAGGTTGCCAAATTAACGCGAGTTATCCTTTTTTTAAGTTGTTATGGTGTAAACAGCAAGGGATTTCTCTGGAAGACACGTATATTTCCGACCAAGGAGTATATTTGGCATATCGATTAACCGGAATTTATGCGACAACACACTGTATGGCTTCAGGTACTGGTTTAATGAATATCCGGACATTGTCCTATGATCCAGATTTACTACATCAAATAGGAATTTCGAACCAGCAACTTCCCCCTGTTTATTCATCGGATACGGTTTTTGCTCTTGGCGTAGAGGGGGCAAAAGATTTACATTTGCCGCAAGGAATCCCGGTTATGTTAGCAAATGCCGACGGCGGGATGAATCAGGTGGGATCGGGAGCTTTAGGAAAAGGAATTATGACGCTCTCTGTAGGGACAAGCGGTGCGTTGCGTCTGAGCGTTTTTGAAGCATTTACGGAAAACAACTATGGTTTATGGTGTTATCGATCGCCTAAGGGGTGGCTGGCTGGGGCAGCAACTTCCGGCGCATGTAATTGTATTGATTGGATTAAAGGGCAATTTTTTCCTCGAGAGATTTCTTATGAAGAAATGGAGGGAAATCGTTTATTTAAAGACAGACCACTTTTTCTTCCTTTTTTATTTGGTGAAAGAGCGCCGGGATGGAATGCGGAACGGAGAGGTGGTTTTATACAATTGCATGCAGCACATACGGCGCAAGCTTGTTATCAAGCTGTACAGGAAGGAATTTTATTTAATCTTTATCAATGCTATCAAACACTTTGTAAAGTTTATGATGTCCCGGAAAGAATTTACTTATCGGGAGGAATACAACATTCGGCGCGATGGTTGCAGATGTGTGCTGATATTTTTGGCCGATCGATGGAAGTTGAACAGAATACGCACGGTTCACTAATGGGTGGGGTTGTTTTAGGAATGGAAAAATTAGGTATTATTGCTGATGCAGCACAATTTCCTTTACCAATTCGATATGAAATAAAACCCGACGCGAAGAGAAATGCATATTATCAAAAACAGTATGAAAAATATCAGTACTTTTATTCCATTTTATGATTGACGTAATCAAAAAAAATGTGTATGATATTTATATTAAATTACTAGAGTAGCATGCTAAATTACTATAATGAGTTGGATAAATTATGCAGGAAATGATTTTTGGAAAAACAGAGCAGACAATTAATCAATTACGTGAACTCTATAAGCATTACGGGTATAAAAAATATAAAATGAGTAGGTTTGAAACCTACGATTTTTACTTAGATAACCGTGATTTTTTATTAAGTGAACATGTTATTACATTTACAGATACAAGAGGTAAACTAATGGCATTGAAACCTGATGTTACGCTTTCTATTGTAAAAAATGCTGCTGGAGAAAAAAATAAACAGCAAAAATATTTTTATAATGAAAATGTCTTTCGCATGATAGATAGCACGCATGAATTTAAAGAGATTATGCAGGTTGGCCTCGAATATATTGGTCATGTGGATTTGTATGCAACTTGTGAAGTGCTGATGCTTGCGCAAAAGAGCTTACAGGTCATTGGTTTAAATTCAATTTTGGATGTTTCCCATATGGGATTGGTTTCTGGTATATTAAAAGCAACTGGTCTTAGTTATGCTTCGCAAAAGCAGATGTTAAAATACATTGGACAAAAAAATGTTCATGAGATTAGAGCTCTATGTACTGCAGAGGGATTAACGGAAGAAACTGATCTGCTTTTAGAAAAACTTGCTACGCTTTACGGACCTTTCGCTAAGGTGTTGCCTCAGGTAAAAAAGATGGCGATAACCTCTTGCGCTAAGCAGGCGATTATAGAATTAGAACAAATCTATCAGATGCTCCAGATTATTGGACTTGCAGATCAAGTAAATTTGGATTTTTCCATTACAAATGATATGCGCTATTATAACGGAATTATTTTCCAAGGTTATGTTCAGGGAATTCCAAAAAGTATTCTTTCCGGTGGAAGATATGATAAGTTATTGCATAAATTTGGAAAAAATAATAAGATGGGCGCAATTGGTTTTGCAATTTATACAGACCTTTTGGACTCTTATGAAGTTTCGTCAAAACAATATGATGCGGATATCATCATCTGTTATGACCGTGAAGCGTCAATACCGACATTGTTGCAGCTTGTACAACAATATGCAGATCAGGGACTTACCGTGTGGGCGCAGCAAGGAGAAGATCAGGAAATACGTGCTAAGAAAGTGCTAAAATTAACGAAAGAGGGGTTAATGAACATTGGATCAAATGATTAATATAGCCTTACCAAAAGGCAGACTGGGCGATAAAGTATATGCAATGTTTGAGCAAGCAGGTTATGGCTGCCCTTCTATTCATGAGAATAACCGGAAACTTGTATTCGAAGATAAAAAAAATAATGTACGTTATTTCTGGGTAAAACCATCGGATGTTGCAATTTATGTTGAACAGGGGACTGCAGATGTTGGGGTTATAGGAAAAGATATTTTGTTGGAGTATGCAGCGGATGTCTATGAATTGCTGGATTTAGAGATAGGTAAGTGTCGCTTTTCAGTTGCTGCAAAGAAAGGAGCATGGATTGATCCGGAAAAGACTCTGCGCGTTGCAACAAAATTTCCTAATATTGCAAGAACATTTTTTGATCGAAAAAATCGGGAAATAGAAATTATTAAGTTAAACGGATCTGTGGAATTGGCTCCAATTTTAGGCATGTCTCATGTAATTGTTGATATTGTTGAAACAGGGACGACTTTGCGTGAAAATAATCTTGAGGTGTTAGAAAATATTGTTGAAATCAGTGCGAGATTAATTGCAAATAAAGCCAGTTTTAAATTTAAAAATCAGGATATTGAAAGAATGCGAAAAAGCTTAGCTGCATTAGTTGCGCAAAGGCGGGAGGAAGCAAACAAATGATGAGAATTTTAAATAGTCAGTATATTTCTATTGAAGAAATTATACGGCGTGAATCGGTGACGACCAAAAATGTTGAAAGTGTAGTTAGCGGGATTATTGCTGATGTAAGAGAAAATGGAGATAAAGCGCTTTTTCAGTATACTGAAAAATTTGATGGTGTTCAATTAAGTTCGTTAGAAGTTTCGCAGGATGAAATAAATGAAGCTTATTTACAAGTAGAATCGGAATTTTTGCAGATATTGCAAAAAGCGGCGGAAAATATTCGTAAATATCATCAAAGACAATTGCGACAAAGTTACTTTATCAACGAAGAACCTGGCGTTTTGTTAGGACAAAAGATAATTCCGATTGAAAAAGCAGGGCTGTATGTTCCTGGAGGTACGGCTGCGTATCCATCAACGGTGTTAATGAATTGTATTCCTGCTAAGATTGCAGGGGTAGGAGAAATTATTATGGTTACGCCACCTAAAGCAAATGGGCGTATCGCTCCTGCAATTCTCGCAGCAGCAAAAATTGCAGGGGTGGACAGAATTTTTAAAGTGGGAGGAGCACAGGCTATTGCTGCATTAGCTTATGGAACCCAAAGTATACCGAAAGTAGATAAAATTACCGGCCCCGGTAATGTTTTTGTTGCGGAAGCAAAACGTCAAGTTTATGGTAATGTAAATATCGATATGATTGCTGGCCCGAGTGAAATTCTTATTATTGCTGATGAAAGTTGTAACGTGCGTTATGCTGCGGCAGATATGTTGGCTCAGGCTGAACACGATAAACTTGCAACCGCGGTATTAATTACAACGTCTAAGCGTGTGGCAAACGAAGTGGTACAGGAAGTTGAGAGACAATTAAAATTCTTACCCCGTCAGAATATAGCTGCAGAATCCATTGCGCATAACGGAAAAATTATATTGGTTCAAACATTAGAGGAAGCGGCGGAAATTGCTAATGCAATTGCACCAGAACACCTAGAACTATGTACGGAATCTCCGCTTTCATTAATGGGTCTGATTAAACATGCAGGTTCTGTCTTTCTTGGGCAATATTGTCCAGAAGCGCTTGGTGATTATTTAGCAGGGCCCAATCATACGTTGCCTACAAATGGTACTGCTCGTTTTTCTAGCGCAGTTTCAGTTGATGATTTTATTAAAAAGACTCAATTCTTATACTACACTAAAGAGGCTTTTTCAAATGTATACGAGCAAGTAGCTTATTTCGCACAGAAGGAAGGGCTGCAGGCACATGGTCGATCAGCGTTAATTCGTTTTGAGGAGGAAAGAAAATCATGAGTAAATTTTTAAGCTCACGTTTTACAGATTTGCAAGCATATACACCGGGAGAACAACCGCGAGAAATGCAGTATATTAAATTGAATACGAATGAATCACCTTATCCTCCTTCACCGAAAGTATTAACTTCTGTTACTCCTTCAGCTTTAGAGAGTCTACGGCTGTATCCAGATCCGGAATGTAGAGATTTAATTAAAAAACTTGCGCGCCGATATGGAGTCGGCGAAGAAAATATTGCCGTCGGAAATGGTTCAGATGAGTTGCTGGCTTTTTCATTTATGGCCTTTTGCGATCAGTACATCGGTGTTGCCTTTCCAGAAATTAGTTATGGGTTCTATCAGGTATATTCTGATCTTCTTGGTATTAATGCAAAAAAAATCCCACTGAAACAAGATTTGTCAATTAATCCAAAAGATTATTTTTCTTTAGACAGAACAATCGTTATTGCTAATCCAAATGCGCCTTCGGGATTGGCTTTATCTCTAGATGAGCTGGAAGAGATACTGCAACAAAATGCTAATCATTTGGTTTTGATTGATGAAGCCTATGTTGATTTTGGAGCGAAAAGTTGTGTACAATTAATTAAACGTTATCCTAATTTGCTTGTAATCCAAACATTTTCTAAATCACGATGTTTGGCAGGAGGCAGACTGGGATTTGCAATTGCGCAGCCAGAGATTATTTCTGATTTAAATATAATGAAATACTCATTTAATCCATATAACATTAATCGATTGACTTTGTTGACGGCAGAGGCATCGCTTGATGATGATGTTTATTATCAGAAATGTGCAGAAAAAATACAAGTTACGCGTGAATCGACAAAGGAGCAGCTGAATAAACGAGGATTTGAGCAGACGGATTCTTTAGCAAATTTTCTCTTTATAAGGCATCCTGCGATTTCCGGTAAAATGCTGTATGAAAGATTGCGTGAAAAAGGAATTCTAGTTAGGTATTTTGAAAAACCGAAAATTGAAAATAATATACGAGTAACAATCGGTACATCGGCGCAGATGGCTTCATTTATATCGGCTATAGATGAAATACTACAGGAGGTTCAATAAAATGAGAAATGCACAGATTAAGCGAAAAACCTTAGAGACAGATATTGCGCTTAGCTTGGAATTGGATGGTTCAGGAAAAAGTAATATTGCTACAGGATGCGGTTTTCTGGATCATATGTTGACATTGTTTGCAAAACACGGAAGATTCAATTTAGATATATGCTGTAAAGGAGATGTTCAGGTAGATGATCACCATACGGTTGAAGATATAGGCATTTGTTTAGGCGAAGCCTTTGCTGAAGCATTGGGAACAAAAAAAGGAATTACCCGCTACGGGGATATTTTGTTGCCTATGGATGAGGCTTTGGTTTTGGCAGCAGTAGACATTTCCGGAAGAGGTATGCTTTGTTATGATATGAAAATTCCAACGGAAAAAGTAGGCGCTTTTGATACGCAGTTAAATGAAGAATTTTGGATTGGTTTTGCGCGAAAAGCTGACATGACGGTGCATATTCGTCAATTGGCAGGAAATAATTCGCATCATATTATTGAAGCTTCGTTTAAAGCACTAGGAAGAGCGTTATCAAAAGCTGTCTTGATTGATCAAACTTATGCAGAAGAAATTCCTTCAACTAAGGGAGTACTTTAAGATGATTGCAATCGTAGATTATGGTGTAGGGAATCTTTTTTCTTTGCAAAGTTCACTTCATTATCTAGGAAAACAAGCTTTGGTGTCAGGTGACCCGGATATAATTAAAAAATGTGAAAAAATTATTCTTCCCGGTGTAGGCGCTTTTGGTGACGCTATACTTAAATTACAGCAGGCAGGATTGGATGGATTATTAAAAGAAGAAGTGAGAAAAGGGAAAAAATTATTGGGGATTTGCCTTGGAATGCAGCTGCTTTTTGAACAAAGTAGTGAATATGGAGACCATAAAGGTCTGGGTTTAATACCAGGAAAGGTTCAGCCAATTAAGTCGGTAATTCCCGAGGCTTATAAGGTACCCCATATTGGATGGAATGCGTTAATTTTTCCTAGAAATAAGCCGATTAATCCGCTATTTCAATATATTAAGGAGAAAGATGCTGTTTATTTTGTCCATTCATATTATGCGACAGAGTGTGAAAAAAATGTGATCGCTTATGCAGAATACGGAGCACTATTAACAGCGGCCGTGGCTAATGAAAATGTTTATGGGACACAGTTTCATCCCGAAAAAAGTGGTCAGGTGGGGCTTAAAATTTTGCAGGCATTTTGTGAATCATGAAAGGAAAGAGCCATATGATTATTCTTCCGGCAATAGATATTTATGAAGGGAAAGCCGTGCGGTTAACGAAAGGAGATTATCAGCAGATGACAGTCTACCATTCTATGCCGATGGAGTTGGTAAAACAGTTTGCAAAATCAGGCGCTGAATATCTGCATGTGGTTGATCTGGAAGGAGCCAAGCTTGGGACGACGCCAAATCTCAATTTAATTGAGCAGATTGTTAGGTTAAATTTGATGAAGGTTGAAGTAGGCGGGGGCATTCGTTCCCAACGAACAGTAGATGCCTATCTAAGGGCCGGAGTAGATCGTGTTATTTTGGGCACGGCTGCGCTGACTGAACCGGAATTTTTAAAAAAAATGCTCCGGATTTACGGAGAACATATTGCAGTAGGTGTAGATATTAAAGATGGCATGGTAGCTACACATGGATGGATCCAGATATCTTCGCAGAATTGTTTTGATTTTTGTAAAAAATTGGAAGATATGGGTGTTCAAACAATTATATGTACGGATATTTCTAAAGATGGTATGTTGGGTGGAACAAACCTTGCTTTATATCGACAATTAACACAGCAGTTTCGTTTACATATTATTGCCTCGGGCGGTGTTTCAGATATGATGGATATTCGCCGTCTGTCAGCGTTGAATTTATATGGCGTCATTGTAGGAAAGGCATTGTATGAAAAAAAATTAGATTTATCTGAAGCTTTGGCAGAAGTAAAAGGAGCGGTGTAATGATTACAAAAAGGATTATTCCTTGCTTAGATGTTCGCAACGGCAGAGTTGTCAAAGGTGTTAATTTTGAAGGATTAAACGATATTTCTTCTCCGGTAGAACTAGGTAAATATTATAGCGAGCATGGCGCAGATGAATTGGTGTTTTATGATATTACTGCCTCATTTGAAGAACGAAAGTTATTTACGGATATATTAAAAGAAGTTGCCGAAAATGTTTTTATTCCATTAACTGTTGGTGGAGGAATCAATACTTTAGAAGATTTTGACCGCGTATTAAAATGTGGGGCAGATAAAGTAAGCGTGAATTCGGGCGCGATCCGTAATCCATCTTTGATTGCACAAGCTGCAAAGCGATATGGAAACCAATGTGTTGTTTTATCTGCTGATATAAAGCGTGTAGATGGAAAATTCATGCTGTTTGCCAAAGGTGGCCGGGAAAATACTGGACTAGATGCTATTCAATGGATAAAGCGTTGTACAGAAGCAGGCGCAGGAGAAGTTGTAGTAAATAGTATTGATACCGATGGCGTAAAAAAGGGATTTGATCTTGAAATGTTGGAAGTAGTTTGTGAATGTGTATCTGTGCCGGTAATTGCATCGGGTGGTGCTGGATGTGTTTCGGATTTTGTTACTTTATTTAAAAAACTACCCAAGGTAGACGCAGGATTGGCCGCATCAATTTTCCATTTTGGAGAAGTATCAATTAATGAATTAAAACATGAGTTGGCAACACAGGGAATTATTGTACGTTAAACTAGACTGAAGAAAGGGCTTATATTATGATTAAAATTGAAGAATTAAAATTTGACGCAAATGGTCTGATTCCTGCAATTGTTGTTGATGCGCAGACAAAGAAGGTGTTGACTTTAGCATATATGAATCAAGAGAGCTTGGAAATCAGTATGCGTGAAGGTCGTACATGTTTTTGGTCGCGTTCCCGTCAGAAATTATGGCGTAAGGGCGAAACATCTGGTCATATTCAATATATTGTAAATATTACAGCAGATTGTGATCACGATGCACTGCTCGTTACAGTCAATAAAGAAGGTCCTGCATGTCATTTGGGAACAGATTCCTGTTTTCAGGAAATCATATATGAGAACCCTGATCAGCACGCCTTTTCAATAGATGGATTGTATCATTTGATCAAAGGGAGACAATTAGAGAAAAAAGAAGGTTCTTATACTTCTTACTTGTTTGATAAAGGTTTAGATAAGATTTTGAAAAAAGTAGGAGAGGAATGTACTGAAGTAATCATTGCTGCAAAAGGTGAAGATAAACCCGAGACGATTTATGAAATTGCCGATTTAGCATATCATACGTTGGTTTTAATGGTGCAGTCAGGGATTACTGTGCAGGATATACAAAAAGAATTAGCTTCCCGCCATGTT